>NZ_AEEA01000114.1 GCF_000297095.1 Treponema primitia ZAS-1
AAGGGAAAAAGGATGAGGCAAAAAATCCCCGCCATAGGCCGGTAGTTCATAGCCGCAGCCAGAGGGAAAGCAAACCGTCTGAAAAGGTATATCCTCGGACCAGAGGTCCGCGTAAACCTACCGGGGGGGGGGGGGGGGGTACTAATTCGTTATAATATAAATAATTATGCTC
>NZ_AEEA01000115.1 GCF_000297095.1 Treponema primitia ZAS-1
GCCTGTCCGGAAAGCATACGGGCGCCTAAAACGATAGCCCGGACTTTAATGTCGTCGTCGGTGCGTTGGACTTGCATTTCCAAATCCGCCTGTTCGCCGTCGTTAAAATAGAGGTGTATGTCCAGGTGGACCGTTTTACCCGTAAGGTACTCCGGGAGGAGTTCGTTATTCTGAATAGCCAGGGAGGCGACGGGGCGGCCGATACAGGCGGAGAGGAGGTGGCGCAAGGCGTCACGGGAGTCCTCGTTGTCGTCGGAAAAGAGGCTTTTAAAGACAAAATCTGAGAGGATGTCCAGGGGAACGCCTTTTTCTGCGTTTTCTCTGGCTGTACGGCGCAGTTCTCCCCAGAAAAAGGGGACCAGGAACGATAATTTCATAACAGCTCCTTTGTGGGCCTAAGCCCAGGTTTTAGGCGCGACTCTTTGGCCCGCTGCGTATATAAGGGAGTCATGCTGAAAAGTGCTTTACCTTGAGGATCGATTTTTTTAAAATTCGTATAGGGTGATTTTTTTGGGGTCAAGTTTAGCCCCCCCTATGGACCCCGATTAGGTTACCAGGAACGCACTAAAACTATGTATGGGGGCCTGTCGGCTGGGAAAGATATGGGGACCCTCCCCTTCGGGGTCCTCCCCATATCTTTCCCACGGAAGCCGCTTCGCGGCAATTTACAAACCCCCGATAACATTTTTGTGAGTGCGTTCCCGAGCCGCTTAAGGGGTCCATAGGGGGCCTTTGTTTCGCTTGATGGAGTGTGAATGTAGCTCACCGGGTACCACCGATAACGTTAGGGTGAGTGCATTCTCGAGATCCGTAGGGCCTTCTACCGCATAGCTAAAAGCGTAATTCAGTGGCAAGGCTAAGCAGGTCCATCTACCCACCCTGCCACACCGGTTCTGCTTCACCGGGACATCCTTGGGTTCGTAAAAATCTGTTTTTTATTTTTTTTAAATATTTCTTTCCGTACTAAAGCATTTTTCCTCATCGCCCCCTAACAGGGGGTAAATTGGGACAGATAGGTCCCCACTATTTTGAGGAGGAAAGGCAATTGAGTGTGAATACGAAGTACAAGGACAGTGTTTTTACGAAACTTTTTAATGACGAGGACAGACTCCGGGAACTGTATGCGGCCCTGGAGGGTATCGAATACGATCCGGTTATACCGATAACTATCAACACCCTGGAGGATGTTCTCTACATGGACCGGATCAACGACCTGTCTTTTACCGTGGGTGAAGATACCCAAGCCGGAATTTATCGTCCTGTATAACGGTTTGGAGAAAGCGCCGGAAAAGTGGGAATTACGACTTTCAGACGCCTTTATGGGGTTGGAGGCGGGTGAAAAAATCTCCCTTGACCTGATCATCACGGTGTATAATATTAATTATGGACAGAACAGAGAACTGCTTCAAAGAAGCGAGAATCTGGCGGGGTATGCTCAGTTTGTCGCAAAGGTGCGGGAGAATGGGGCGACTATGCCGCTGGAACTGGCGGTAACCGAGGCGGTGCGGTATTGTATACGGAACCGGATATTGGCGCGGTTTTTAGAGGAACATGGATCGGAGGTGGTTAACATGGCATTTGGGGAATGGGATTGGGACGAGGCAAAAGAGG
>NZ_AEEA01000116.1 GCF_000297095.1 Treponema primitia ZAS-1
TTTCTGACTGCTGTTCGGGGGTGAGGGCGTCAAGTTTCAATCCACGCACCCGCGAAGGTGCGACATTTTCCCTTTTCATGCCGTAATAATTTAGGCCTTGTTTCAATCCACGCACCCGCGAAGGTGCGACGCAAGCCCTTTGTATTTTTTTGCCGGAATTATCATG
>NZ_AEEA01000117.1 GCF_000297095.1 Treponema primitia ZAS-1
CCGGTATGCGGGCACTGTCGACCTGGCCGCCGGCAATTACCTGGTACAGGTCAAGCTGACCCGAGGAGACTTGAGCGCCACCCGCGGCTGGGTGGCCCACCTCTACCCCGGCCTGGAAACCCTGGCTGCAGGTGACTTTGGCGAGCTAGACCTGAAGCCCGCCCTGATGGGTACGGTGAGCCTGGACGGTTCGGCGGTTTATGGCGAAACCCTGACGGCGACCCCTGATCTGAAGGGGACCGGCGACCCGATCTACGTCTGGAAACGGCGCGACAGTACGGCGGGCACGGAAGCGGCGATTACCGAGGCGAGCGGCAGCACCTATACCCTGACCGTCGCCGATGTGGGCAAGCTTATCGCCGTGGAAGTGAGCCGCACCGGCTACGACGGCAGCAAACGGGACATCATAGGCCCGGTGGCGCCCGCATCAATCATCGACGCTTCGGTGACCGGCCTTGTGGCCCCCGCCACGGGGCAGCCCCCGGTGGCAACCACCGACCTGCGCGCCGACGGCGACACCCGCTACATGGTGACGGACCTCGTCTGGGAGCAGACCTACAGCCCCAGCACCAGCACCGTTACCTGGGACGGCGTCACCTTCAAGCCCCAGGCCACCTACCGGGCGACCATCACCTTGCAAGCCTATCCCGGCTACAAGTTCACCGACGGCATCACCCCCACGGTGGACGGGACGACCCTCGAGGCCGTGAACCCGAGCGGCGACACCGCCGAAAACACCCTCACCTTCACCGTCAGCTTCCCGGCAACCACCGGCGGCAAAGCGGAAGTCACCCCTTCCACGGACTGG
The DNA here is from genome assembly GCF_000297095.1 of Treponema primitia ZAS-1. Classification (NCBI taxonomy): domain Bacteria; kingdom Pseudomonadati; phylum Spirochaetota; class Spirochaetia; order Treponematales; family Treponemataceae; genus Treponema; species Treponema primitia. The sequence goes on from NZ_AEEA01000117.1 coordinate 809, forward strand.
GTCATCCCGAAGCCCACCCTCGTCATCACCAAAAGCTGCAACATCGACTTGATAGGCCCCGACGAGACCCTCACCCTCAGCCTGGACGAGAGCGACTACAGCGACTACCGCAACTTCCGGTGGACGGTGAACGGGAGCCCCGTGACCGCAGACGACACCCCCACCACCGGGGCCGCCTACACCTTCGGGGGCGCAGGCCGGAGCCCGGGGACCTACACCGTGGGTGTGAAGGCCCAAACAACAGACGGCCCTTGGTACGAGGATTGGGTCACGGTCACGGTAGCGAACCTGGCTATTGAGGGCTACTATACGGGGAGCATCTCCGGAGTTGTGGAGGACGGCCTCCTCAAAAGCATCACCACCGATGGCGACGAAATCCTCATCGGCCGCAAGGAGGAAGAGCTGGTTACGCTGAACCTGGACGAGGACGGCAAACTCCAGTTCCGGGCCGTCGAGGACGGCTTCATCCCCATCGGCAGCTATGCGGAATTCCAGTTGATTAACACAGCGGGCAACCTGAGTAAGAAGTACAAGCAGGAAGCGGACCTGGACCTGTTGGGCATCCCTCCCGCCGGCGTGGGAAGCAACTGGTCCGGCCAGAAATGGACGGCGATAGGCTCCAACAGCAACGGCGACGACCGCTTTTTCGGGCTCTTCGACGGCGACGGCAAGGCTATCAATAACCTGTTTATAGACAACACCTCTAATTTCCAGGGGCTGTTCGGGTATGTGGGCCGAGACGGCAAGGTGAAGAATGTGCATATAGCGAGCGGTTCCGTTAATGGCGCCAAAGATGTCGGCGGCGTGGTGGGGTGCAGCGACTGGGGCGAAATTACCGACTGCTCCAACAGCAGTTCCGTTAATGGCGCCAATCGAGTCGGCGGCGTGGTGGGGGACAACCTCTACGGCACTATCACCACCTGCTCCAACACCGGCGACGTTACCGGCACAGACAAGCTCAGCAATGTCGGCGGCATAGTGGGGGGCTTCACCGGCGGCTCCATCACCGACTGCTCCAACAGCGGCTCCATTAAAGGCGCCGAGCGAGTCGGCGGCGTGGCGGGGAGCAGCAACAGCGTCGAAAACAAAATCACCGGCTGCTCCAACAGCGGCTCCGTTTCCGGCGCCAGCAATGTCGGCGGCATGGTGGGGGTACAACGACGAAGCCACTATCACCGACTGCTCCAACAGCGGCCCCGTTACCGGCACCGGCACCGGCACCAGTAATGTCGGTGGC
>NZ_AEEA01000118.1 GCF_000297095.1 Treponema primitia ZAS-1
GGCCTGGAACTGGGGCTGCGCTTAAACCTGGGCAAGGGGGACTGGTATGTGGAGCCCCCATTCGCGGGGGTTACCCTTTTATCGCCGGGGCGGGTGTTGCGGTGGGATGGCGGCCTAAAAAGAATGGGGAATTAAAAGCCGCTCGACAAGAGGCTAAGACAAAACGACAAGCGGAGAT
>NZ_AEEA01000119.1 GCF_000297095.1 Treponema primitia ZAS-1
CAGGGCTGGCGGATATCCTGGGCTGCGCCGCTCTCCTGTCCATCGCAGAAGCCCTGACCGAAGATCGGCTGCAATCGGGAAGGGATGTCCTGATCCTCTTTGCCGCCCGCTCCCTGGACGACCCCGACGGGAACGCCTTTTTTCCCATTTTCGATAACCCCAGCCATTTTCCCTGCGCCGCCATCGGAATACGGGGATTGACCCTGGGATCGGTGATTACCAATACCCAGGGGATCTACCGTATCCGGGTAACCATGGGACGGACACCGGATGAAAAGGAGGTGACCAGGGACGAAACGGAGGCCCCGGATATTCCCGTAAAACCCGAAACCGCCAATCAGGTGGTGGATACCCTTATTTCTACGGCCCGCAAGCTTTCGGGGATCAGCTGGGATTCCAAGGGGACAACCCATTTTTATATACGCCGTATCGAAGCGGGAACCGGCTTTGGGAGGGCGCCCCGGGAGGGGATCCTGGAGATAGAGCTGGAATCCTCCGACGGCCCCCAACTGGAAATGGCCATGAACACCGTTAAAGCCACTGCGGAAAACGCCGCAAAGTTTTCCGTGGAGAATCCAAACCCCGATTCGGCCATTAAAACCGAAGTGAACATCACCTCCTTCATCCCCGTGGGGGAACAGAATAACAACCCGGAACTCTTCAAAACCATCCGGGGCATCATGAAGGATCTCCATATCCGCTTGAGGGAAGAAAACGGCGCCGACCCTTCGGCCATCCTTTCCAACCGGGGAATCCCATCATTTTCCATCGGCATAGCCCAGGGTTGGGAAGGTCTGAATTCGGACACCATTGAGATCGCTTCCATAGAAAAGGGACGCCAGCTCATTGAGGCATTGATCACAAGGATGTCACATGATGTGGCCTCTCCACCACAGAGCGGAGGTGACACATGAGTGAAGATGCGCGGGGAACTTCGTTGCAAGATGCGCTGCTGCAGAAAACCTGGCACCACTCCAAATTTTCCGACATACCCCGCTTAGTATCACTGAAGGAAAAGAAGGGCCTTAAAATTTCCCTGGCCTTTCCCACCCTGAACGAAGAAGCCACCATTGGTAAAGAAATATTGGTGATGCGCACAGAACTGATGGAGCGTTACCCCCTGTTGGACGAAATCGTGGTGATCGATTCCTCCTCCAAGGACAATACCCGGAAGGTGGCGGAACGTTTTGGCGCCCGGGTCTTTGATTCCAAGAGCATACTTCCCAACTACGGCGCCTACCGGGGTAAGGGGGAAAATCTTTGGAAAAGTCTCTACGTATTGGAGGGTGATATCATCGTCTGGGTGGATGCGGATATTTCCAACATTGCCCCTAAATTCGTCTACGGCCTCATCGGTCCCCTCCTGGAGGATGATAAGACCGCCTATGTCAAATCTTTTTACGAACGTCCCATCCGTTCCTCCGGGGGCATTTCCTCCACCGGCGGCGGCAGGGTCACAGAAATACTGGTGCGCCCCCTCTTTTCTCTTTTCTACCCCGAACTGGCCCGTCTGATCCAGCCCCTCTCGGGGGAATACTCGGGCCGCCGCAGCCTTCTGGAGCAGCTTTCCTTTTCCGTCGGTTACGGAGTAGAGTTAGGCCACCTGATCGACATACTCCAGCTCCAGGGCATTGAAGCCATGGCCCAGGTTGACCTGGACCTGCGCATCCACCGGAACCAGACAACCGCCGCCCTTGGTAAAATGGCCTACGGTATACTCAACACCTTTACTGCGCGGATAAAAAAATACGGCGCCGCCGAAATACTGCGGGAGCTCGGGGATCACCACATAGCGCTGGAAATGGATGCATCCGCCGAGGGATCAAGCCATCGGGTTATTAAGACGGATATTCCTTCGGTGGAAAGGCCGCCTATTATTGAGATACCGGAGTATCGAGAGAAGTTCAAGAAAGGCTGATCGCCTAACCCCCCTATGGACCCTGATTTGGTTACCGGGAACGCACTAAAACTATGTATGGGGTCCTGCCAGCTGGAACAAATATCAGGAACCCCCAAAGGGTCCCCCTGATATTTGTTCCACTGTCACCCCCGATAAATTATCTACAGTGCGTTCCCGAGCCGCTTAAGGGGTCCATAGGGGGCCTTTGTCACATAGCGCTAAACACCGCTTGGGGCTTAGTTGGAAACTTCATTCGGCGAACCAGCCCGGTGAAGCCATGCGCCCACGAGAGAGACTTTTACTG
>NZ_AEEA01000120.1 GCF_000297095.1 Treponema primitia ZAS-1
GCGCAAACAGGAAACGGCACGACAAGAGGCGGAGGAAAAACGGCAAGCAGAGATATTGCAGCAAGCGGAAGCACAACGGCAAGAAACGGCTCGGCAAGAGGCTGAGACAAAACGACAAGCGGAGATACTGCAGCAAGCGGAAGCACAACAA
>NZ_AEEA01000121.1 GCF_000297095.1 Treponema primitia ZAS-1
TGATAAAGGCCCCCTATGGACCCCCTAGGACGTGGAGAACGCACAACAGGACCAGTTATCGGGGGGTTTGTAAATTGCCGCGAAGCGGCTTCAGTGGAAAGAATATCAGGGGGACCCTCTGGGGGTTCCTGATATTCTTTCCAGCTGGCAGGACCCTATACTACGTATTTGTGCGTTCTCGAAACCAAGTTAAGGGGTCCGTAGGGGGAAGGAGAATTTGACCTCAATGCAGCGATATGGTATAGTATAAAGATGCTTTGCGCCGGAGGGATATAGATGGAGTTATCATATACTTATTGGGAAGCCGAAGAAGGGGGGTACATTGGTTTTATCAATCAATATCCCAATTACTGGACCCAGGGAGAGAGCTTAGAAGAACTTGAAACGATGCTTATATCGCTTTATAAGGATTTGTTGGAATTCGGGGATATACAGAGTGCGGTCCCACAAAAAACGGGAAAATTAATAGTGGCCTAATGAAACAGAGTGATTTAATAAAAACCATCACTAAAAATGGAGCGGTATTTATCCGGCATGGTAGCAGCCACGACTGGTACCGGAACCTCAAAACCGGGATTTCGGAAGCTGTGCCGAGACACCGGGAAATAAAAGAATATTTGGCTCAAAAGATAATAAAGAATTTATCGTAAAAAGTTCCCCGGTGAAGCCATGCGCTGATTGGGTTTCCGAAAGCACACAAATGGTAAGGGGGGGCCTGTCAGGAAGGAAAAGTATGGGACCTCCCAGAGGGTCCCTCCATACTTTTCCTTCCTGACACCCCACTCCGTACTATGTGTAAGTGTGCTTTCGTGCCTCGTAGGCGCATGGCTTTACCGGGCCGGTTCGCCGAATGAAGCTTTTACTAAGCCCCAAGCGGTGTTTAGCGCTATG
>NZ_AEEA01000122.1 GCF_000297095.1 Treponema primitia ZAS-1
GGTTTCAATCCACGCACCCGCGAAGGTGCGACGTATTTGCAACATGGGCATAGTCTGCGTAGCAAGTAGTTTCAATCCACGCACCCGCGAAGGTGCGACGCGCTTCGTGGCTTACGGTTGTTAAGATCCCCGT
>NZ_AEEA01000123.1 GCF_000297095.1 Treponema primitia ZAS-1
CCTGGTGGCTGCAAAAAATATCAGGAACCCCCAAAGGGTCCCCCTGATATTTTTTACACCACCACCCCCGATAACGTAATTTGGGCATATTCTTTTCAGCCTGCTTCGCAGGACTGAGTGGCGGGATCGCCGGGCGGTAGTTGCAAAAAATAGCATACTTAGAAGCTTAATTTGGCGTACCTGACCCAAAAAATCACCCCATACAAATTTTAAAAAAATCGATCCTCAGGGTAAAGCGTTTTTCATCATAACTCCCTTATATATGCGGCGGGCCGAAGAGTCGCGCCTAAAACCTGGGCGTAAGCCCACAAAGGAGCTGTTATGAAATTATCTTTCCTGGTCCCCTTTTTCTGGGGTGAACTGCGCCGGAAGGCCAGGGAGAACGCAGAAAAAGGCGTTCCCCTGGACATCCTTTCGGATTTTGTCTTTAAAAGCCTTTTTACCGACGACAACGAGGACTCCCGTGATGCCCTGCGTCATCTCCTCTCCGCCTGTATCGGCCGCCCCGTCGCCTTCCTGGCTATTCGGACTGTTTAAACGGC
>NZ_AEEA01000124.1 GCF_000297095.1 Treponema primitia ZAS-1
GGTGCCGTACCAGTTCCGCCCCGCCATGCCGCCGACAGCTCCGCTGCCGGAAACGGAGCCGCTGTTGGAGCAGGTGGTGATGGTGCCATTGTTGTACCCCACCACGCCGCCGACATTGTTGTCAGTGCCGAAAACGTCGGCGGCGTTGGAGCAGGCGGTGATGGTGCCATTGTTGTACCCCACCACGCTGCCGACATTGTTGTCGCCGGTAATGAAACCGCTTGCTATACGCACATTCTTCACCGTGCTTTCTCCACCGATGGCGCCAAAGAGGCCTTCGCCTGAATTGCCATCCGTTGTGTTTATATACAGGTTGCTGATAGCCTTGCCGTTGCCGTCGAAGATCCCGGTAAAACGGGCATTGTAGCCGGTGACTATCGGCGTCCATTCCTGACCGGACCAGTTGCCGGTCTCCGGGTCGCAGATGCCCAGCAGGTCCAGGTCCGCTTCCTGCTTGTAGGTGCCTTTGCGGGCGTCGACTATAGAAACGCTGGGGGGGGTGCCGGTGTTAATCAACTGGAACTCCCCATAGCTGCCGATGGGGATGCTGTCACCATCTTTATCCCGGAACAGGAGTTTGCCGTCCCTGTCCAGGTTCAGGGTAACGGTCTCTGTCGCCTTGCGGCCAATGAGGATTGTGCTGCCGGTGGTGGAGATGCTTTTGAGAAGGCCGCCCTCCACAACAGCGGAGATGCTCCCCGTATAGGCGCCCTCAATATCCAGGTTCGCCCCGATGACCTTGACCGGGACCCAATCCTCGTACCACGGGCCGTCTGTTGTTTTGGCCCGCACACCCACGGTGTAGGTCCCCGGGCTCCGGCCATCGCCCTTGAAGGTGTAGGCGGCCCCGCCTGTGTCGGCGTCTGCGGTCACGGGGCTCCCGTTCACCGTCCACCGGATGTCGCCGTATTCGCTCCCGGTCAGGGTGATGGTGAGGGTCCCGGCGGCGCCTATCCAGTTGGTGTTGGGGTATTTGGTGATGGCGAGGGGGTGCTCCGGGATGTCCCAGCCGGGCGCAAGCTCCGCTTTGCCGCCTTCGGTTGCCGGGAAGCTGACGGTGAAGGTGAGGGTGTTTTCGGCGGTGTCGCCGCTCAGGGTTACGCCGTCCACGGTCCAGCCGTCGGGGGTGGTCCCGTTCACCGTGGGGGTGCTGCCGCCGGTGAAC
>NZ_AEEA01000125.1 GCF_000297095.1 Treponema primitia ZAS-1
GGCCGTTTCATGCACTATTCCTGTCGCCTTTACCGGGCTGGTCAGGCTGAACGCGGTAATCGCCTTGGCGTCAATCGCCGCCGCTGTTACGGTTACTGTGTAGATTCTGACAGAGCCGTCCGATGCGCTTACCGTATACGCTGCCGGACTTGCGTAACTTCGTGTCTCTGTCGGGTCAGGGCTAATAGAGGCGCCCGTATGGGTGACCGAAGCTGTTATGTTGGTAAGGTTCGTCCCATAGGGCACCGTCAGTGTGATGGTTCCGTTTGCATCATCTGTTTCGCTTATGTTTCCCGAAACTCCGGCAAGGGTGAATTCGGTAATTTCTTTAGCGGTGTGGGCGGCAATATAGGCGGCATAATCATCGCTTATATCCATGTGTATGGTAACCGAATTGGTTCCCGCCACAACCGTGTGGGTAATAGTCCCGGTCCCTGCCAGTATATTCCCCGGGTTAGTATAGGCCCTGGCTGTTATGGTCCAATCTCCCAGGCTGACCGAGAGGGTTACCCTGGTTGTCCCCGCCTGAGGTTTCTCCTGATGGAATTTCCCCCCGGGTCCTGAAAAATCAAACTCATAGCGGAATGATTTTGCCGTTTCATCGGAGATAGCCCGCGCTCTGCTCCCGGTGCTTATGGTCAGGTTCCCCGCAGGTTTATCCGGCACTACGGGCAGCTCGCAAGCCCCCAGGGCCAAAAAAAATGCAGCCAGTATCACTATTAAACCGGTCTTCTTCATCGCCTGTCTCC
>NZ_AEEA01000126.1 GCF_000297095.1 Treponema primitia ZAS-1
GGGAATGACCGGTGTAACAGCCGGTGGTTCCCAAATCGGGCCGTATGGCCCACAACCTCTTCGTTCTTCCTCCTCCCTTTCCCTTTTTTTGAATGTAACGTTCTATATCGAACGAAACATATATGGATACAGATAAGGGGATATAGCTCAGCTGGCTAGAGCGGCGGCTTTGCAAGCCGTAGGTCAGGGGTTCAACTCCCCTTATCTCCAAATTAGGAGATAAGATCTCCGCA
>NZ_AEEA01000127.1 GCF_000297095.1 Treponema primitia ZAS-1
GGGGGCAACCGGTATAACAGCCGGCGGTTCCCAAATCGGGCCGTATGGCCCACGACCTCTTCGTTCTTCCTCCTCCCTTTCCCTTTTTTTTGGGCCAGTAGCTCAGTTGGTTAGAGCACTGCTCTGATAAGGCAGGGGTCAATAGTTCAACTCTATTCTGGCCCATAAATGGAAAGCTGGCTTTAAAGCCTTTTGCTTTTCATTTTTTT
>NZ_AEEA01000128.1 GCF_000297095.1 Treponema primitia ZAS-1
TAAGGAATTCCCTGCTGTAGTAGACCCGCGCAGCGGGGCTGCGGAAGCAGACTCTACTTGCGTGCTCGGCCGGGGATGCCCCTCCCTCCGCCCGTTTTTGCCATACCGCCTATCACATCCTCCGAGTTCTTCCCTCTTCGTCCGTGTCGTCCGTGGTTATTCCTAATTCGAAATTACTCACCCCCCGGCTGAAAACACATCGTAGGGATCGTCCCCCTGACGCCGGTGTTGGATAGCTTCCAGGATATGGACGGTTTTAATGCTGTCTGCCCCTTCCAGATCCGCTATGGTGCGGGCAACCCGGAGCGCCCCATGGTAGGCCCGGCCGGAAAGACCTAATTTTTCTGCGGCAGTATGGAAGGCTGTCTCCGCATTAGCGCTTAGGGGGCAGAACCGGTCTATCATGCCCGTAGACATCCGGACGTTTCGCCGTATTCCGGTTTTCTTGAAGCGTTCCCGCTGTATCTCCACGGCACGTAGAACACGCCGGGCAATATCGGCGCTTTTTTCCCCATCCGGCTTGGTCATCTGCCCTAGCTCCGGAGGGGAGACCGCCAGCCGGAGTTCCACCCGGTCCAGGAGGGCGGCCCCGAATTTGCGCCAGTAACGGCGTATCTCTTCGGCGCTGCAAAAACAACCCTGAACGCCCTGGCCGGAACGTATGCCCAGACGGCCGCAGGGGCAGGGATTTGCCGCCAGAATAAGCTGGAAATCCGCGGGGAGCCGTACCGGTCCATCGGCCCGGGATATGGTCATCACCCGGTCCTCCAGGGGTTCCCGCAGGGATTGGATGACATTTTTGCGGAATTCCGGGGCTTCGTCCAGGAACAACGCCCCAAAATGGGCCAGGCTTATTTCGCCCGGCCGGACGGTTTTACCACCCCCCAGGATACCTTCGGCGGAAGCGGAATGATGGGGAGAACGGAATGGCGGATGGCTAATAAGGCGGCCCTCGGATTCAAAAATGGTGCGCCCCGCCAAACTATGGAGCCGGGTCACTTCTACGGCTTCCTCAGGGGTCAAGGGAGCCATGATGGAGGGCAGACGCCGGGCCAACATGGTCTTCCCCGCTCCCGGGGGGCCGAATACCAGGAGATTGTGTCCTCCGGCTGCGGCGATTTCCAAAGCCCGCTTGTATCGCTCCTGCCCACGGACTTCGGCAAAGTCCCCCCAGCCTGTTCCGGCGCTGCCGGCTGCCGGCGGCCCTGCCGTCAGCCCTGCTAGGGGGAACGAACCGGTTTCCCGGCGCAATGCCAGAATATGGGCTGCCTCAGTCAGGGTAGCGGCGGCGGCAAAATGACTGTGCGCCAGAATAGCCGCTTCACGGGCGTTTTCCGCGGGAACAATGAATTCCCGGATTCCCAGTTTTAGGGCCGCCGCACTTGCCGCCAGAACACCCCTGACCGGGCGGATGCGGCCGGATAGTTCCAGTTCCCCCATGACCAGCAGTTCCCCGCTGTCTCTATCATCAGAATGGGGGATGATCCCGGCGGCGATCATCACCGCCAGGGCTATGGGTAGATCCAGGGCAGCCCCGTCCTTCCGCAGCCCCGCGGGCGCCAGATTGATCAGGACCCGGTCTTGGGGAAAGACAAAGCCCGAATTGCGAAAAGCGGCGCGGACCCGTTCACGGGCTTCCCGAACCGCCTCCTGGGCAAGCCCGGTAATATCGATCCCCGGAATACCCCGGCGAATATCCGCCTCAACCCGGATAATAATTCCATCAGCCCCGTAGGGCGCATAGGTGTTAATAAACATTTTGCCTCCGCGGGTAATAGGGTACCGGCATTTAAAATGCTTTAGTTGACCGAAAATATTTTCCAGGATAGTATCAGACCATGAAACGACTTTTGTCGGAATTCTTCACCGCGGAGACAGCTTGGAATGTGGGATTTATAGAAGATCATGGCCGTGAAAGCGGGGATCCTTCTATTACCGGACTCGAATACGATTCCCGGAAAATTAAACCCGGGAACATTTATTTCGCCCTGCCGGGGCTGCATACCGACGGACACCGCTTTATCCCAAATGCCATAGAGAATGGGGCGGCGGTAATCATACATCAGGACGAAGTTCCGGAGTACCGGGAGGGGATACGGTATATTCGGGTAAAGGATTCCCGGTCCGCCATGTCACCCCTGTCGGCAGCTTTCTACAAAAACCCCTCAAGAAAACTAACGCTGATCGGCGTAACCGGTACGGAAGGGAAAAGCACCACGGTCTACCTGATCTATCAGCTTCTGCAATTAGCCGGGAAAAAGGCGGGCTTCCTTTCTACGGTACAGTACAGCGACGGCAAGACTGAAAACTGGAACCCCGAGCATCAGACCACCCCCGAGGCGACCGCCATACACCGCCTCCTGGCGGAGATGGTCAGCAACGGCGCTGAGTATGGGGTGATTGAAGCCAGTTCCCACGGCCTTTCCCCCAGGACGAACCGCCTTGGGGATGTGGCCTTCGATGTGGCGGTAATGACCAACGTAACCCACGAGCATCTGGAATTTCACGGTACCTGGGAGCAGTACCGGGAAGACAAGGCAAATCTTTTCCGCGCCCTGGACCGGTTTGATCATCTAAAAAAGCCGGCCGAATCGCCTTCCCCATCCTTCGGGGTAGCCAACGCCGATGACCCCAGCGCCGGCTTTTTTGCCGCAGCCACCAAACACAAAACCTACACCTATAGTACCCGCAGTAATACGGCGGATCTATCCGTGGATCTTATATCGGGTGGCATACGGGGCAACTGGTACGATGTACTAATCCGGGAAACCGGAGAGACGGCCGATATTCGGGATCAGCTTCCCGGCGCCTTCAATGCGGGCAATGTCCTGGCCAGTCTCCTTGTCGTTTCGGGGCTATTATCGATCCCCGTAAAGGATCTCATTCCCCTGGTACCACAGCTCAAGCCGGTCCGGGGCAGGATGACGGTTATCCAAAGGGGACAGCCCTTTGACGTGTTTGTAGATTATGCCCATACCCCTTCGTCTTTTGAAACAATCTTTCCCCCCCTGCGGGAACGGCTGGGTAAAACCGGAGGCGCCCAAAGGGGCCGTATCATCAGCCTCTTTGGTTCCGCCGGGGAGCGGGACACCAAAAAACGGAGCGAACAGGGCCGTATCGCCGCCCGGTGGTCAGACCTGATCTTCCTCACCGACGAGGATCCCCGGGGAGAGAACCCCATGGATATCCTGGAAGAAATCGCCCAGGGCTGTGAAGCAGACCAGGGCTGTGAAGCAGACCAGGGCTGTGAAGCAGACCAGGGCTGTGAAGCAGACCAGGGCTGTGAAAAACGTAAACGAGGGGAGAATCTCTACCTTATTCCGAACCGAAGCGAGGCCATACGCAAAGCCTTCTCCCTGGCACGGCCCGGTGATATGGTCCTCCTTCTGGGGAAGGGCCACGAAAATTCAATTATCTACGCGAAGGAAACCCTGGTCTACGACGAGATCGCCGAGGCGGAAAAGGCATTGGCGGAAATGGGTTGGAACGGGGCATGAACACCGTTTCTACGCATCACCGCCGCAGATTGATCCGGCCATCTCCGCGGCGTTAACCATATCCCGGGCGTAAATGTCCGCCTCTATGACATGGCAGTACTTTTCCGTCACCGGGGCGCCTGAAACCATAATCTTAATACGGCCCCGAATACCCGAGGCAGTAGCGGCATGCACCACCAATTTAAGCTGGCCCATGGTTGCGGGCAGGTTGGCGGTACAGAAGATGATCCGCGCCCTTTCCATAATCGCCGCTTCAATAAACCGATCCGCAGAAACACCGATTCCCAGATCAATTACCCGCAGCCCTGCGCCTTCCATGGTAAGCGCCATAAGATTTTTTTCGATGTCCTGAATATCCCCCTTAACCGTACCGATAATCACGGTACCCTTGGGGTTTCCCATGGATAGGGCAATCAGAGGCCGCAGGGTCCTGATTCCCATATTCATGGCCCTGGCGGCGATGAGCAGTTCCGGCTGGTATATCTCCTTCCGCATGTACCGGGCTTTCACCGCACGCATACCGGGGATCACTCCCTGTTTAAGAATAGTATCGGCGCTGTAATTTTCCTCAATAGCCCTTGCTATTAAATCGGAAGTTTCCACTGCCTTCCCTGATTGAAGACTCTGTGAAATATCACTTAAATTAACCATGCTACACCTTCCTAAAATGTTAGTTAAGAATAGATTCATTACCGGCGCCGCCCTGTCCACGGTATTTTCCAGGACTAATGCCGATAAAGCTTTTAAATATTTTTGAGAACCAGCTTTGATCCTCAAAGCCGCAAGCCGATGCAATTTCACTAAGCGTCAAATTGGTCTCCGTCAGCATATGCCCTGCTTTTTCTACCCGCAGACGGTTCAGGTAATTTGAAAGATTTTCCCCCATTTCTTCCTTAAAGATGGTACTAAAATAGGGCGCCGATAAGCCGGCCGCGGAAGCTATTTCCAGGAGGCTTATTTTCCGGGTATAGTTTTCCCAGATAAATCGTTCGGCCTTCCGCAGCGCCGATGCATGACGCACGCCATGGAAGGAGAATATCTGGGCAGACATGCGTTCCACAATAATATGCAGCACATCCGTGAGTTCTTCTATGCTTTTCGCCTCCTGGATGCGCCGGAGATACCGGTTATTTGTTTCCAACATAGTATCATCCGTAGACCTTTGGTTCATGGTCCCCGGCCCCATAGCCTCCCTGGAGAGGAGGACCACCAGTTCTATTGCCCGGAATTGGATAAACTTAAAAGGATCGGAGCTTGAAAAAAAGAGAATTGCCAGAAGTTCATTGAGTATCCTCCGTCCCGTCTCAATGTCTCCCCGCCGCAGCGCCGCCAGAAGCATCCGCTCCTTATCCATGGGATAGTTGGAAATCAAGGCACCCTTTCCCATACCGGCATATGGCTGTTGTGGCCTGATATTTTCTCTGTATTCATCGGTTCCGGAGGAAAGGTATTCAGCGCAGATCAGCAGCAATTCTGCCAAGGATTTTACCCGTGCCGGATCTCCTTGGGAGAATAATCCCAGTCTATCCTCCATCTCTTCCTGTGACGCAGTCCCCTTACTCACGGTATGCATGGCATCCATGATTTCCTTACGTTCAATACCGATAAACCCCGAACCAACCATGGATCCGATAAACCTCCCATTTGAGTAGAGGGGACTGGTCCAGAACATAAAACCCAATTCGCACATATAGATATAGGAACCCCCAAAACGATGGGCTTCCTTAATAGCGTTGAGATGCATCACATTGCAGGGTGAGGATCTCAAATCGGAAATCCCGGTTGTTCCGTCGGCTTCCCCGGGATTCTCCGCAGCATATTTAAGGCAGTAATTTATACAGGTATTAGTCTTACCAAGAACATCCGGAAGAGCTTCCCGGATGGGGAGAAAATCCTGATCCAAAAGACAAACAACGGTTCCGGTTGCTTTTGCGTAAACAGTAAGTACCTGCCATGCTCTAATTAAAAGGGGATTTGTCTCCTTTACAGAATTACTAATAGTCTTGATGTTGTTTAATCTTCTTTCACCCATGTTTTTATGCATCCATTGAACGATAATTCACCGATAGATTATCAGTCGATAATACTCTGCCGGAACCACGGTTCTGATCCCGGTATTTACCGGGACTCATTCCGGTATAACTTTTAAATATCTTGGAGAACCAGCTTTGATCATCAAAGCCGCAGGAACCGGCTATCTCACTCAGGGAAAGCTCGGTTTCCATAAGCAAGTCCGCCGCCCGGTCTATCCGGAGACGATTCAGGTAGCTGGAAAGATTCTCCCCCATTTCTTCTTTAAAGACCGTGCTAAAATAGGGAGCGGACAATCCCGATGCATCGGCAACCTCCTGGAGACTTACCTTTCGGGTATAATTCTCCCAAATATACCGTTCCGCCTTGCGCAGCGATGATGCATGGCGTACACCTTTGAAGGGGGAAATCTGTTCAGTCATACTGTCCACCACCAGGTACAGTAAATCAAGGATCTCCTCGGTGGTCTGAGCTTCCTGGATGCGCATGAGGTACCGGTTGTTGATCTCCAGGAGTGCATCCTCGGTATTGCCCGAAGTGACTGCTGCCCGGGAAATAAGAACCACCAGCTCAATAGCCCGATACTGCATAAATTTAAAATTATCGGGGTTTGAAAAAAAGAGAAGCGCCAAAAGTTCATCCAGGGCTCTGCACGCCTCTCCATTGTTTCCCATGCGCAGGGAAGAAAGAAGCTGTTGTTCCTTCTCCAAGGGATAGCCCGGGGAGGCTTCCTCCGTATCATACTGGTTTTTCAAGGCTTCGATCTGATCAGACAGCTTGGACTGCTGTTCTGCCCGCCGTTTAAGAATTTCGTGGTATGTTTCGGTCCCCCTGGATATCTGTTCGGCGCAGATCAGCAGCAAACGGGCCATGGCCTTTATTTCCTCCCCTGTTTTTTCAGGGATCCCTTCAAGGAGCATGGCCGCCGCTTCCCGATTGATTTGTCCCCGGCTCAGGAGGGATATTTTATCAATGGCCTCCTGCTTACTGATGCCAAGAACTAGTCCGGCTATCAGGGCTCCCGCCAGCCACCCGCTAGAGGACAGGGGACAGACCCAGTAGGCAAATCCTAAATCACAGGCATAAATATATACTCCCCCTGAATAGTGAGCCTGGGAAATACTATCAATATGAATTTGAGTACAGGGGTATTCACCTTCTTCCCAGTTCCGGCCGGTTTCCCGGGAATACTGCCTGCAAAGGGAGCAAAAGAATTCTGAATGATAAGCTTTATCGGTATCTCCAGCGAGGCTTCCCGCAGAGAATTCCGGTATACGGTGCCCTGCCCGATCTAACACGGATACGGTTACGTTGGTAGATTGTTCATAGGAGCGCATCGCTTCCCGGGCTTTCAGCAGCAAAGGTTCAATCTCCCGGCGGACTATAATATTTGAATTATTAGTGGGCATATTTTTCTCCTACTGTTTTTAGTTTAATAAGCTTTGGAGAACGCAATACACCCAAATGGTGAAAAAGTTCTATATTTTCAGATTTTTTGCGGAATATTTAGACAACCAATGAGCCTAAACAATGGATTTTCAAACAAATTTTTTAACTATTCTCATTATTTTGCAGAATACCAAGGCCGGTGGCAATCCGTACCGCATCGGCCTGATTAACCGCAGACAATTTATAATAAACCCTTTTAACCGCGCTTTTGACCGTATTAATGGAAATGGACTGATCCCGGGCTATTTCCTCCCGGGTTAAGCCCCGGGAAAGACAGGTAAGTACCGCGAGCTCCCGGGGAGAGAGGGCCGAGGAATCTTTTACATATCCCCTTTTTCGATATTCTTCTGCAAAGACAAATAGTTTTTTTGCATAAGCCGTAGATTTTCTGCGTATCTGTTCAAGCCATCCCGCAGGTATTCCACAATTTTCATATTTTACCGCCCAACTTACTAGGGTACGCATGTCCTTGCCTAATTCAATGAAAGGCATATCCAGGGCATTAGACTCCGCCATACGATAGGCTGCATCAAAAGCCCTAAAGGCCGCTTCCCGTTTTTTTTCACGGTATAGGCACAGCGCTTCCAGTACTTTCATTTCTATCCTTCCGAATAAGAAAGCCCCAAGGGCATTGGGCTCCAATTGATTCTCCAGGATCGCCAAAGCCAGGGGACAGCGTTTCTCTCCATAGAAATACTTTGCCCGTACCATCATGTCCAAGCCATGGATTATAGGCGGCATATAATTTTTATCAATATCGGTTTTTAACCAGGGGGCAATACGCCGCCCCTGTCCAAGGTGGATATAAAACCAGCCCCTAAAAATGTCATAGACTGCGCGCCGGTCCGGAGCATCCCCTTGAATATACTCCTCGTCCAGCTGCTTCAAAAGATCCTCAGTTTGCTCCTGCCTGCCTGCGGCCAAACTGATGCGTATCAGATAAAAAAGTGCGTGATTTTCAGTTTCACATCGTTTCTTCTCCCGGGCCTTCCGTATAGCCCGCTGGGCGAATACCTCCGAGCGGATCAGGTCCCCCTGATAAAAGGCAAATTCCGCCCAGGCAAGATCATCAAGCCCATAAAAAGCGTCTCCCATGGAATTTCCCAAAACAGGGATTGTCCGGGCAAGGGCTTCAATAAAGTTTTGAATCTCATCTTCTTCCGCCGGATACCCAACCCGGCATATATAGGGGCCGATATCGGTATACGATGGTATTTTCGTAACAACATATTCAAAAGATTCTTTCGGGAGATCAGAGATTTGAATATAGTAATCCTGTGCCCGTTCAAAGAACATGTCGAAATCACAGCGTTTTGTATAGATAGAGGAAAACAGGGAGAGGAGTCCAAGAAGACGATACGCGTAATATAAAATTATTTTCCCCATGGGAGAAGAGGGCATGGCCTCATACCGGGCTATGGTTTCCCGGATTTCAGTGGTAGCATCATCGAAACGCTCCAGGATGATAAGCAGCCGGGGACGAATCACGGTACGTATAAATTCATAGGCCGTCTTCTGGGACAACCAGGCTGTACCGGTCTCCGGGCCCTCGCTGAGCTCCAGTAAACGAGAAACCAGATCCCGGGGCATATTCCGTGGAAAGGCATAGACAAAGTCGATGATCTTCGAATAATCCCCCGCCTTCTCCAAATAGATGAGGGCATCTTCCTGCATGCCATTCTTCAAATACCATTGGGCAGTTTTACCGTAAAACTCCCGTTTCTCTTCCCCCGTAAGGGATCCCTGTTTTTCCCGTAAAAATTTGAGAAACATATTGTGCATCCCGTATGCTTTCACAGCGGCGTCATACCGAATAAAAAAACTGGTTCGCTTCATTTTTTCAATTAATCCGGGGGCGGTACATAATTCTCCCAGGAGTTCTGCAGGCCAAGTGTCGATCAGGGAAAGTTTAACCAGGAATTTTTGTAAATCATCAGGAAGGCCCTGGAATATTTCTGTTTCAATAAACCGAAATATATTTGCCCAGGCAGCGGAACGGCTATAGGTTTTATTGGCATGGCTTATCATCAAGGTCTGGGACACCAGATGAACCGCAATGGCCCAGCCTTCGGTATCCCGGTAAATCTCCGAGACCATTTCCTGTGAAACTCCAATATTCCTAATCAGCATATAATTCCGGATCTCCGCCTCATTGAACCGGAGATCCTCCCCGGTGATCTTCGCCACGCCGCCTTTTGAAAACAATCGCAGGATCCGATCCGCAGGATCACTACGGGAGATAAGCACGATCCTGAGATTTGGAAACCCCATACTCAGAATATGCTCAAAAAAATCAACCGCCGTTTCTTCCCGGTATAGATGAAGATCATCCAGAACCAGAACTGCCTCCGGATTCGCCTGCAGAAAATGATCCGGTACAGGTTCGTCAGCATCCTCAGCCGAGGCCGTGTACCAGCCTGAAAACCGCAGCCAAATCGCAGCGGCGTGATAATTCTGCAGGAAAGAACAGACCGCCCGGGTTTTCCCACAGCCGCCCTCGGCAACCACGGTCACCACCCGGCTCTGTATCGCCTTCTCCAATAATTGATTTATCCTGGGCCGTTCAAGGTACGTCTGGTTAACCGGTATAGTAGCAGTAGTATCATGAATTATTAAATTTTTTTCCATGTTTAAGAGTATCGTTTACCGGATCACTATTTTGCAAGATGCCCATACCCGTGGCGATCCGCACCGCATCCGCCCGGTTTACTGCGCCCAGCTTATTGTACACGCTTCTGATAACACTCTTAACAGTATTTATGGAAATATTCTCATCTTCCGCCAATTCTTCCCTGGTTAGTCCACGGGATAAACCCTGGAACACCAACATCTCCCGCCGGGAGAGAATTACAGACAACGCTTTATCGTCATACTGTTCGTCCCGGAATTTTTCCGCCACCGTATAGAGTTTTTTTGCGTAGGCCGAAGATAGACGGAGTATCTTTTCAAGCCAATCCCGGGGGATGGAACATTTGCGCTTTAAAACGGCGGAGACCAGGGCCCGGGTGCGCTTCCCCTGCTCAATGAAGATCATATCCAGACCATTGGGGGCGGCTAACCGGTAGGCTTCTTCCAGGGAGCTTATTGCCCAGGAGATATCCTTCATGTCGTAGAAACACATGGCTTCTATAAGTTTGTGCCCTATTTTCCCAAACAGAAAAGCCCCCAGTCCGTATTCATCTTTATCGTTTTCTATCAGCCTAAGGGCCTTGATGTGCTGCTTTTGGGTAATATAGTATTTTACCCGAACCAGGGTCTCCTGCCCGAAGAGGATGGGATTCAGATCGCTTTCCTCAAAATCATTTTTAAGCCAGGAGGCTACCCGGGAAGGCTGGCCGATATGAGTATAGAACCAGCCGGTTTGTATATCGTAATCGGTGTAACGGTTCAGATACCGCTCTTCCTCAAGCTGGGCTTCCATAAGTTTAAGCAGTTCTTCTATTTTTTCCGGAATCCCGTAGAAAAGGTTGATACGTATCAGGTAAAAAAGCGCCCTGCTTGCTATCTCGTATTGGTTCTTTTTCTGGGCCTTGAACAGCGCCTGGTAAGCCATCTGCTCCGCGCTGGCCATATCGGCGCGGAAAAAAGCCAATTCCGCCCAGGCCATATCGTCCAAACCGTAGCAAATCCCCCCGTTGGCGTCCGAAATATAGGGTACCATGGCCGCAATCGCCTCATTATACCGTTCCGCTTCCCCCTTTTCCGGGCTGCTTACCCGGCACAGGTAGGAACTGAGGGGCAACACCGTGTGGGGGCCCGTAAGAATATGTCCGCTCAGCCGGGAGTAATGGTACGCCCGTTCAAAGCAGGAAACATAATTGTAGTCACAGGTATGCATACTGGTTATCATGCCGATCACGCCCAGGTTGGTATAACAGCCCGTCAGGGCACGGTTATTGAAGGGGGAGGACGCTTCGGCTTCCAGTTGGGTGATGATTTCCTTAAGCCCTGCGGAAGCCCGGTCAAACTGCTTCAGGGTAAAGAGAAAACGCGTTTGAAGGATGTAGGCCAGGGGGTTTTCCTGAAACACCGAATCCGGCGCCCGTTCCAGAATCTCCAGGAGGAACGCAGCCATACGGTTTGGCAGTATGGGGGGAAGGGTATAGCTCAATTCGAGAAATTCATCATAGGCCCCGGCTTTTTCATAATAACTGAAGGCATCTATTTTAAGGTTGTTTTCTACGCACCACCGGGCGGCCTTGCCATAGACCTCCCGTTTCTCTTCCTCCGAAAGCTCCCCCTGCCTGCCGCTTAAATATTCCAGGAAAAGATGGTGGACCCGCCAGGCGTTCAGATAGGGATCGTAACGGACAAAGGAGCCGAGCCGTTCCAGTTCCTCCAGAACTCCCGTATCTCCGGCTATGTCCGAAAGAATATCCCTGGACAGATGTTCTATCAGGGAAATCTTGATCAGGAATTTTCGCAAATCTTCGGAGATAAGCGAAAAAACCTCGCTTTCAATGAGCTTGAAGATGTTAGCCTTAACCGAGGAGGGAGCATAGCGCTTGCCCGCCGGTTCCTTCTTGATGGCCAGGGCAGCCAGGTGTATGGCAAAGGCCCACCCTTCAGTATCCCGGCATACTGTGGCGGCCGCATCGGGCGAGGCGTCTACCTGCTGCAAACGGAAATACTCCTGGGTTTCATCCGCCGTAAAGCGCAGATCATCCTCGGTTATCTGGGCCAGGTAGCCCTTGGAGAGCAGGGGAATGGAATTGATCCGGGGTTCCGTCCGGGAAATAAGAATGGAAGTAATATTGGAGAAGGGCGTGGTGATGGACCGCTCAAGAAAACGCAGCACCCCCGGGTCCCGGATCAGATGGAAATCGTCATAGACAAAAAGATACTTCCGATCCGGATATATATCCCTATTGGGAACCCGCATATACCGTTCAAACTTCTGATCCGTATCGGGAAACTCAAGGTCCCGGAGTTTTACCGCCGTTCCTTTATCGATAAACTCTACGGCGCGGGTAAAATTTTCCCAAAAACGTTCGCCCAGGTTATCCCTTTCGGAGAACTGTATCCAGGCCGTAATTGCATTGAATTTACGTACAAATGAATAAACCGCCTGAGTTTTACCATAGCCAGCCCCGGCAGTTACGGTAACAATGGGACTCTGCACTGCCATTTCCAGCAATCCATGTACCTGAGGCCGGTCCAAATAAATCTGATGTCCGGGAGCCATGGGGACATTACTGTAAAATAATCGTTCCTGCATAATCTCGCCTAAATTTTGGTAAAAACGGGACAGGAATGCTAAGTAGTTCTACAAAAAAAGACCCTTTCTTTTTAGCATTTTTTACTTTGCGAATGAAAGTGTAAATAAGTTCATGCTAATTGTCAAGAAAATTTGTGAAATTTTTTATTATTATTATTCCTCTATTAATTGTATGTTTATTTGAAGAAATATCGCCTAAGTACCATCCTTGAAGCCCCGCCCCCTTTCGCGTACTATAGGGATATGGCGAAGATTAGAACCCCGGTATGGCCGGAATTGTCATCAGAAGATACAGGAGCCAAGACGCCGGGCGCTAAAGCGCCTTTGAGCCACGGTATTGCGGCGTATCAGAATACCATGAAGCCGAAGGAATCTGTACCGGAACCTCCTCCGCGCCGTCCCCCGATAATTCCCGAAGATGGGTTTGTAAAGACCGGGGAGACCACTGAGCCCCGGCCCGACCCTAACGTTGATGAAAATCCCTTTCTAAAACTGCCCAAGGTCCTCCCCCGCCAAAAGGATGCTGGTGAAGCGGACTCAAAACTCCGGCGGGTGGCCAAGTTTCTCATCCTTATCGGTGGGGACGAGGCGGCGGGCATCCTTTCCAAGCTTGATGTGGAGCAGGTGGAAGCCATTTCCCGGGAAATCGCTACTATCCGGGGAATTTCCAAGGAGGAGGCTGCGGAGGTCCTTGAGGAATTCCGTTCCCTCCTATCTTCCACCTACGGTGTTTTAGGCGCTTCCTCCGGCGGCGTAGAAGCTGCCCGGCGCCTCCTCTACGCCGCCTTTGGAGCTGAAAAGGGGAGTGACTTCCTCAACAGGGCTCTACCGGAAACCAAGGAAAATGCTCTCAGCTTTTTAGAGGACTTTACCGGTGAGCAGATAGCTCTGCTCCTAAAGGAAGAGTTCCCCGCGGCGGCGGCGCTGATTCTCTCCCGGCTGCCTTCTAAATTATCCGCATCGGTCCTGGTCAATATTGAACCGGGACGCAAGATGGAGATTGTCAAACGCATAGCCCATCAAGGCCAGACCGCTCCTGAGGTACTGGAACAGGTAGCAGCGGCGCTGCGGGAAAAGGCCCGTCGCCTGGGCAGCAGTACCGCTGCGAATAATCAGATCAACCTTGACGGCCGGAACGCCCTGGCGGCGATCCTGAAACAATCGGATTATTCCTTTGGGGATCGTATACTCCAGGAGCTTGATGAGGAGGATCCCGAATTAAGCCAGGAACTCAAGGAACGGCTCCATACCCTGGAGGATGTGATCAAGGCCGAGGACCGTCCGCTTCAGGAAAAATTCAGGTCCATGACGGATCAGGATATCGCCCTGCTTCTTAAAGGTAAGGACGCTGAATTTACCGACAAGATCCTCTCAAACGTTTCCGCCCAGCGGCGTAACGAGATACGGGAGGAGATCCGCATCATGGGGCCGGTACCCCGGCGGGATGTGGACGAGGCGGTGAAGGCCTTCCTCACCTGGTTCAGACAGTGCCGAGAAGAGGGACGAATTTTACTCATCGATGATAAGGATGTGATCCTATGATATTACAAAGCGGTTTTGAAATACTGGAAACGGTTGATC
This sequence comes from Treponema primitia ZAS-1, assembly GCF_000297095.1. NCBI lineage: Bacteria > Pseudomonadati > Spirochaetota > Spirochaetia > Treponematales > Treponemataceae > Treponema > Treponema primitia. Next base: position 13,777 of record NZ_AEEA01000128.1, read on the forward strand.
TTGCGGAGTTGGAAGCCAAGGGTATCTGGGCCCGGCATGTAAAAAGCGGCGCCGAAGTTTTTCATATCCTCAACAAGGATACGGAAAATCTCTTCGGCTTTGCCTTTGCCACCGCTCCGGAGGATTCCACCGGGGTCGCCCATATCCTGGAACATTCGGTGCTCTGCGGTTCGGCCAACTATCCCCTGAAGGATGCCTTTCTGGTTTTAGCCCAGGGAAGCCTCCAGACCTACCTCAACGCCTGGACCTTTCCGGATAAAACGGTATACCCCGCAAGTTCCGTAAACGAGCAGGACTACTTCAACCTCATGGCGGTCTACGGGGATGCGGTGTTCCGGCCCCTGCTTTCGGAATGGACCTTCATGCAGGAAGGGCATCGTTTGAGCTTTGAAGAAAATCCCGGCGAAGGCGCCGGAGCAAAGCCGGGAGCGAAACTTTCTATTACCGGGGTTGTTTACAACGAGATGAAGGGCGCGTACTCATCCCTGGACGAGTACGCAGGACGCTGGTCTGTCCGGGCGGTACTGCCGGATACACCCTACGCCTTTGATTCCGGCGGGGACCCGGAGAAAATACCGGATCTAACCTGGGAGGGATTGAAGGAATTCCACCGGCGGAAGTACTCACCCGCAAACTGCCGTATCTTTCTGGCGGGGAATATTCCCACGGAAAAGCAGCTTAGTTTTCTTAACGAAAAATTTCTTTCCGTCCTCCCGGCGGGCAATGCGGCGCCGCCCATTCCCAGGGCTAAGAGATGGACTGCCCCGCAAAACATCACCATCCCCTCCCCTGCCGGTGGTGAACAGAAATCCACCGTGGTCCTCAGCTGGCTCTGCGGGGACACCACGGATATGAATGAAACTATCGCCCTGGGGGCGCTGACAGAAATACTGCTTGGCCATGACGGGTCCCCCCTGACCCGGCTGCTCATTGAATCCGGGCTTGGGGAGGATCTTGCCCCCGCAACGGGGCTGGAAAATGAATCCCGGGAAACCCTCTTTAGCGCCGGGCTGCGGGGGGTGGATCGGCAAAATGGGAACGGAGACATCAGCGGTAAAATAGAAAAACTAATCATGGATGAATTACGGCGCCTGGCATCGGATGGAATTCCAAAGGAAGAAATTGAAGCGGCATTACTGTCCATGGAATTCTCCAACCGGGAGATACGCCGGTCCGGCGGACCCTATTCACTGGTGTGGATGCGACGCTCCCTCCGGTCCTGGCTCCACGGAGCGCGGCCCTGGGACAGCCTGCTCTTTGTCCCGGCATTCACGGAATTAAAACATCGCCTTGCCAAAGACAGCCGGTACTTTGAAAAGCTTATCGAAACGTATTTGCTGGATAACCCCCACCGGGCCCTGGTTTCGGTGGACCCCGAGGAGGGGTTCCAGGAAAAGAAGGATGCTGTTCTGGCAGAGGCGCTGGCAAAAAAAGAAGCGGCCCTTTCAGAAACCGGGCGGCGGGACATACTGGAAAAAGCCGCCGCCCTGGAAACACTACAGAGTGAAGGGGAGAGCCCCGAGGCCTTAGCGACCATTCCCCACCTTTCCCGGAAGGACCTGGTTCCGGAAATCGAAGCGGTCCCCCGGGAGATCCTGGATGCCCGGGGCATACCTGCGCTGACCCATGAACTTTTCACCAACGGGATTACCTACCTGGATATGGCCTTTCCCCTGGACATCCTGGAACCCGCCGACTACCCCTGGTTCCCCCTCTTTTCCCGCTGCGTAGTATCACTGGGGCTGCCGGGGATGGACTACGGCGCAGTCTCCAGCCTTCTGGCCCGCACCACCGGGGCCTTCTACGCCACCCTCCAGACCGGCTCCTGCCTGCCGGGCTTTTCCCGTACCGCCGCCCTTCCCACGGGAATACTGGATCTACGCGGCCGGGACTGGCTTTGCTTCCGGCTCAAGGCCCTGGACGAAAGGATACCCGATTCCCTGAACCTGGTCCGGCGCATCATTACTGAGGCGGATTTTTCCGACCAGCGGCGTATCCGGGACCTGGTCCTGGAAATGAAGAACGATACCGATTCAAGCCTGGCCCCAGCGGGGCACAGTTACGCCATGGGCCGCTCGGGCCGTCTCTTCTCCCGCTCCCATGCGGTGGAGGAAATCTGGAACGGCATTTCCCAGCTTGAGACGGTTCATAAAATTGCCGATACGGATACTGCGGAAATCTGCAGGGTCCTCATCCGCATACGGGATACCCTGATAAGCCGCGGGGGACTGCTGGTAAATATTACCGGAAACGCCGGCGCCATACGGGGCGCAGTGAAGGGCGCGGCGGAAGCGTTCAGCAGCTTTGGCGCCCCCCGACCCCGGAACACCCTTACTGCGGCGGAGACGCCCTTCTTCGATCAGCTCAAAAATGGCGCCGATACTCCCAGGGCAGAAGTCCTGTCCTCCCCTTCCCTTCAGGTAGGTTTTGCCGCAGTAACCCTGCCGGGCTCTTTCCTGAACACCCCCAGGCCGGGTATAGAACCGGTGTTGGCCCACCAGCTTTCCACCGGCGCACTCTGGGAGGAGATACGCATGAAGGGGGGCGCATACGGAGCCTTTGCCCACCCTGATTTGGCGGAGGGGATTTTTTCCCTTTCCACTTACCGCGATCCGGGCCCCCTCCGTTCCCTGGAAGCCTTTCCGGGTATCCTTGAAGCGGCTGCAAGAGACACCCCGGACGAGGAAGCCCTGACCAAGGCGGTGATCGGCAGTTTTGCCCAGGAGACCCGGCCCCGAACCGGCGCCGAAAAGGGGCTTTCGGATTTCGTCCGTTTCCTCTACGGCATTGAGGATGGACACCGGGCAAACAAGCTGCAATCCATGGTTTCAATCACCCCAGAGGAACTTTGTGCCGCAGCAAAACGGCTTGCCGCTGCCGCCGGTGAACAAGGCCGGGGCATACCTACGGTAATCGCCGGGACTGCGGAGGCGGAAAAGGCGGCGGCTAAACTGGGGGTGGAGATACGGAAGCTGCCGGTGTAATAATGAGGAACGAGGAGTGAGGAATGGGTAACAAGGAAAAACCCGCGGTAAGCGGGGAGCCGGTAGTATTACTGCACGGGTTTGACGGGGATACCCTCATGGCTGTGGTCCGGGCGGTAAAAAGCGCCGCCGGCGAAGCGGGGATAGATTCCGGAAGCATCGCCTTTACCACCACCACCCCGACAAATCTGGAGTGGAAGATAAAGGCCCTGATCCGGGAGGTGCGGAAGGAGCATGAGTATTTTCAGAAAAACGATGGCAAACAACCAGATTGAAGTTTCTTTTTTATTACACTTCAATTCTATTTTTGTATTTTTGTGCATATAAATCCAAAATTTCGTTTATCATATTTTGATATTTTATATCATGCTCTTCGGCATACTTTTTATAAAATTCTACACTCCTACTATTTAAAGTTATAGTGATTTTTGTTTTTGGCTCTTTTCTTACCAATTTCTCCGGAGGAGGCAAAAAATCTTTTACCATTTCTCCTTCCATAATACTTTTTCCAATGTCTTTTGGTGATTTAGTATAAATTATTTTTCTGTTCATATTTATCTCTCCCTTCACGCCAGTATCCGGCTCCAAATATACGAATATTTTCATCCCGCATGGTAAACCTTACCGTTGCAATACCTTTTCCCGTATTTCCAATACAGAAAAACCTTTCTTCTTTTGCCGAATGCATTTTATCTTTAATAATTATCCTCTTTGGGTCAAAAAATGCCTCCTGGGCTTCCGGAAATGACATATGGTGTTTTTCGATATTTTCTTGGTTCTTTCCTTCATTCCATTCAAAACCCATACATACTATTATACATATTATTTACCATATTGTCAAGCGCCATTACTGCCTACAAAAAAGAAGAGGAATTTACTACCACCCCGACAAATCCGGAGTGGAAGATAAAGGCCCTGATCCGGGAGGTACGGAAGGAGCATGAATATTTTCAGAAAAACGCGGGTGGGCAATCCGATTAAAAACTTTTCCCCCAGGTCTTCCCCGTCTTCCGCCACTGAGGACGGGGAATGATGTTTTTATTATGGTTTTTAATTTACTGTAGTAAAAGGATTGTAAACATATCTGTTACAATCTTTTTACTATAACAATATTATTTTACCAATATCCAAATGCCTTTTTTACCAGGCCCCGAATAAATAGTGGAATAATAAAACAAACTAAAACAAGACCCAACCACCATCCAACCAAGAAGAAATATAACCAATGCATTCTTCGTGAACGATAATAACCACCAACCCCGCCACTTGCAGCTGCCGCCGCAGATGCTGCTGCGCTTGAACTGGCGGAATTGTTATTATTATTACTAATAATAATGGGCGATTGTTTTTGATTTGCGGCATCCTTCAATGCCTGCATCTGAGCTTCCATTCTTGTTTCCTTTGAAACATCGGTCGTTGCTTCATTTAAAACCTTGTCGACATCATTTTTACAGACCATCTTGCCTTTTACGGGAACAAGACAATCCTTACAGAAAAATTGCCCGCAGTGCGTACACAGTCCAACGGCCTCCCGATCAGGATGATTAACACAGTTCATAGTATTTCTCCTTTTGATTCTCTTTATTATTCGATGGGCAACGCCCACTAAAATAATTTTTTACTTTTTCTCTTTTATAACATCTCCTATTCCGTTAAGAATGCTTCCAAGTCCACCCAAAATACTTGCAGCGCCCTCTCCTGCATTTTTCAATATTGATCCAGTTTCATTGATTGCTGACCCAAATAACACTTGATTGGAAATATCATTTAAATCATTTTGCAATAAGCTTACTTGATATTGTTCAATATTATTTAAATCCAATTTTAGGGCATTTTTAAGTGCAATGTTCGCATGGTCTATATTAGCTTTCCCTGCATTCCAATCTTTAGCTGAAATATCCAATTTTGCAGAAGCTATATCAAGTTTAACTTCAGTTAATATTTTTATTGTACCATTATTAAATGGCTTATTCGGTTTCTCAAATAATTGTAAATGAATATTATTGTATCCATTTATTGAATCTGTATGCTTTTGATCAATTGCGTTTAAGGTTGTTTCTACGTGAAGATTTATATAAGCTGCAGTATCCCAACCGCGAATTTTTTTATTTGTATCTTTGTAATATCCATCTGATGTTATACTCTTGCCTATATCTTTTGCAATTTCTGTTTGCAGTTCCATTTTATTTTTTGTATCGGCTATTTCTGTTACTATTTCTTTAATGTTTTCATAATCTGAATTTGACAATGTTCCTATTACATTTTCATAACCAGTCAGTTCCTTAACAAGTTTATTAAAAGTTATAATAGTTTTTTCGGCTTTATCGATTTCTTTTAAAAACGTTGATGAAAATTGTTCAAATTGACTCGTTCCATTAGGTGTACTTGCACATGACATACTGAGCACCGAAAATATTAAAAAATATATAAAAAATAATGAGTAATGTTTCATTTGCTTTTTCATAAAATCTCGTACCTCCGCTGCGAATGGCTTTTATATCAAAGGGTAATACCCGTTTTATTATTAAATCCTCACCAGGTACAAATGACCTTCTTATATGTGTATGATTTTTCATACACATATTTCTTAATTCATAAATTACCCTTGCTAATAGTAAATATTTTATAATTTTATTGGCTATTTGCGATAACGTCAAGCTAATAACATAATAATTTGTTTGCTATAAGAATAAGTGATTTAAATTCAAGGTAGAATATGACCGAATATGAATTGCGGAAGATACTTAGTATAAACTTGAAACGGTATCGTGCTTACCGCAAGTTTTCCCAAGCTGATTTGGCTGAAAAACTTGGTATATCTATCCCTTTTTTAAGTGATGTTGAAAACGGTAGAAAATGGGTATCTCCGGTAACATTGGTGAAATTCGCTGCGGCTTTGAACATTGAACCCTATGAGCTGTTTAAGCCGGAAGATGTCTTATCCCCAAGTATAGCAAGCGCCCTTTCAAAGTGGAGCGATGAAGTTTCCGAAGCTGTTACTCAAACCCTTAGCAATATCCGGGATCATTATCTTACTGAATCTAATATTCCGCATAAAGACTGACATCCAGAATTGGGTGGCTCGTTTTGAATTTACCCGGTAACCAACTGCAATAATTGCATCAAGGTTATAATAATCTATTTGCCGTGTTACTTCCCGATTCCTTTCCCGACGAACTTGTGCAAATTTTGCACTGGTTGATCTTTTATCAAACTCACCTTCGTCAAATATATTCAAGAGATGTTTGGTTATAACACTCCTGTCAATATCAAATAATTCGGACATTCGATCCTGGGTGAGCCACAGGCTTTCATTGTGGACCAACACTTCAACCTTGATGTCATTGGTTTCTGGATGGTAAATGATGATTTCCCTAACTGAAGATAGCGGTAGAAGATTATCACTACTAGATGCTCTCATGATAAAACTCCCATGATGTAAATCTGCATTGCACTATCATTTCTTGTTATTATTCCTGTTATTTATTATACATAACCAGTGTTATAGTATTATATTCAAATCTTGATTTCATTTCGTTTTTGCTTCTTTCCATCGTTTCAATTTCTGTTTCTGCACTATTTATTTCTTTCTCCAGCATTATTTTATCACTTATGGTAATTGAATCCTGTAACAAGCCCTTGTATTTTTCCAACATGGTTTTTATATTTTCAAGTCGCATTTCTATATTATCAAAATATCCTGCGGCATCATTACTATGTTTATTTTCATCCACCACTATTCCAAATGTTTTAATTTTTGTAATAAAATTGACGGTATTGTTTTTAGGGATAGTTATTATCATTCTATACCTGTTTATATTTTCAATTACTTCTTGTGTTACCTTACCATCATTCTGAATGACTTCATTAAATACATTTTGTTTTAGCAGTGATAAATTCCTGTTAAAAATAGTGACCCCAGGTATATCGGAAAAACGCCGGTGGGGTGAGGAATCCCCATCGCGGGATGCTTGTAGAGTCTGCTTCCGCAGCCCCGCTACGCAGGTCTACTACAGCAGGGAATTCTCGGACCATAGGTCCGCAATATCCTGCGCTGTGGCTTCCCCACCCCACCGGCGCCTGTACGATGAGCCTGTGTTTGAACGTATCTCCTAGGAGCCGGCATATCGCCTAACTAAGTTTAGTGCATCACCCGGTGCCGGAGCCGCCAAACTAAGTTTTGCATAACTGAGTTTGGAGCATTGTTTAGGGGTGGAAGCTACCTAACTAAGTGTGGGCGCGGCGGCTAATTGACAACGGCAGGCGGAGGGAGGGGCATCCCTGACCGAGCACATATGGAATTCACCGCCGTAGGAGACCCGAAGGGGCTCCGGAGGTGGGTTCTACATGCGTGCTCGGTCGGGGATGCCCCTCCCTCCGCCCGTTTTTGGAGCATTACCCTGGTGCTTACTAAGTTTGGGCGCCCCCAGGGGTATACGACCCATTCACACGTATCGATTTTTATGCTATACTAATTGGTAATGAACAAAACAGCCGCAAGGACATTCCAGGTTGATCAGAAGGTGGTCTATCCCAGCCAGGGGGTTGGGGTCATTCTTTCAATCGGAGAGAAGGAATTTAAGCATGAACAAATTCCTTATTATGTCATATACCTTGAAGTATCGGATATGACCATCATGGTCCCGGTAGATAAGGCCGAAAAGCTGGGAATTCGGGCTATTGTTCCTAAGGAAGAGGCCCAAAAGGCCCTGGAACTGATTAGCGAGGACTATGAACCCATACCTTCGGATTGGAAACTCCGGTATCAGATGAATCTGGACCTCCTGAAGAAGGGCAGTGTCATGGATATTGCCTCCATAGTCCGTTCCCTCTACCACCGGAGCAAGGTCAAGGAACTGCCCATCCTGGAACGGAAACTCTACGATTCCGCCCTGAAACTGCTGGAGGACGAGGTTTCCTTCTCCCTCCGCAAGCCCAAGGACGAGGTGGAAACCATGATCTTTGCCCGTCTGGAATCCAAGTAGCCTGAATCATGGCTGATGCGGATACCGTCATCGCCGCGGTGATCGCCGCAGCCGGTTCTTCAAGCCGCATGGGGGGGGGCCTTAAAAAGGAATACCGTCCCTTAGGTCCCGGGATCGACGATGCCCAGGGGCGGCCCTTGACCGTTCTGGGGGCGGCGGTGGGCGCCTTTGCCGCCAATCCCCGTATTGAGATAATCGTCATCATGGTTCCCGCAGACCCGGATTCCGGAGAAGCGGTAGCCCGTTCCGCCCTGCCCTCCTCTGCCCTCCTAAACACCGGCCGCAGGCCCCGTATTCTCTTTGCGTCCGGCGGTCCCACCCGCCGTTCCTCGGTTCACCGCGCCCTGGCCATGCTTTCCGCCTACAATCCGGACTATGTCCTCATCCATGACGGCGGGCGGCCCTGGGTGGACGGCCTGCTTATTGAGCGGACCATCGATGCGGTACTGCGGCATTCAGCGGTGGTACCCCTGCTGCCCCTGACCGAGACCCCAAAGGAATTTGACGAGGCCGGGTTTGTAACCCGTCACCTGCGGCGTTCCTCCGTGGGCGGCGCCCAGACTCCCCAGGGTTTCGCCTTCCGGGAGATACTCCGGGCCCACGAGCTGGCGGCGGAACGGGAAGCACGGGAAAACTACGAATATACCGATGATGCCGAAGTCTGGGGTGAATTCATCGGCCCTGTGGCGGTGGTAGAAGGATCGCCTAAGAATAGAAAGATTACCTTTCCGGAGGATCTTTAAAGAAGGACGGGGTGAAGCAAGGTGATTAGAATTGGATTAGGGCGGGATGTACACAGGCTTGTTGAAGGGCGGCGTTTTCTGTTGGGCGGTGTAGAGATTCCCGCTGACAAGGGGGAGCTGGGACATTCCGATGGGGATGTTCTGGTCCACGCGGTGATAGACGCCCTGCTTGGGGCCGCCGGCTTAGGGGACATCGGAGAACTGTTTCCCCCGTCGGATCCAAAATGGAAGGACGCGGATTCCATGAAACTCCTGGGTATGTCTTGGAACATGGTGCAGGGTGCAGGGTGGCGGCTCTTGAACCTGGACTGTGTGGTGAGCGTAGAAAAGCCGAAGCTCCTTCCCCACCGCGAAAGGATCCGATCGTCCCTGGCAGCGGCGCTTGGCGTTTTCCCGGAAACAGTTTTTGTAAAGGGTAAAACCAATGAAGGCTTAGATAGTATCGGCGACGGGCTGGCAATAGAAGCCCTGGCGGTTTGTTTGTTGGAACAATAGGCGGAGAATATGGGAAAAAGCAAAACTACGGACTGGGACGGTATAGTTAAGGCCCTGGAAAAATGGCGGAAAGCAGCCCAGGCCGATGAAGCCGCATCGGACAGCGGGGACCCCTCGGTAAGCACCGTAGCGGAACGGTACCACCAGGACCCCTGGGCGGTATTAGCCTCCACCATCCTGAGCCTGCGTACCAAGGACGAAGTAACCCTGGTCCGTTCCCAAGCCCTTTTGAAAAAAGCTCCCACCCCCAAGGCGCTCCTAAAACTGACAACGGAAGAAATAGAAAAGCTCATCTACCCCGTGGGATTCTACCACACCAAGGCGCAGAATCTGCAAAATATAGCCTCCATCATCATAGAAACCTACCGTGGACAAGTTCCCGCAGACATGGACCTCCTTCTCGCCCTTCCCGGTGTAGGAAGAAAAACCGCCAACCTGGTCCTTACCGAAGCCTTCGACATGGACGGAATCTGCGTAGACGTACACGTACACAGAATTACTAACCGCCTGGGCGCCCTGCAGTCAAAAACCCCGGAAGAAACAGAAATGATACTCCGAAAAATCCTGCCCCGAAAATACTGGAAACGCATAAATAAGCTGTTGGTATTATATGGACAGCGAGTCTGTAGACCCATAAGCCCCTTCTGCTCCCGCTGTGTGATAACCGATCGTTGCAGCAAGGTTACAGTAGACCGCGCACGGTGAAGCCATGCGCATACTGGGTTTCCGAAAGCACACAATTGGTAGGGGGGGCCTGTCAGGAAGGGAAAGTATGGGACCTCCCAGAGGGTCCCTCCATACTTTCCCTTCCCGACACCCCACTCCGTACTATTTGTAGGTGTGCTTCCGTGCCTCCTAGGCGCATGGCTTCACCGGCCGGTTCGCCAAATGAAGCTACCAACTAAGCCCCAAGCGGTATTTAGCGTTATGCCCCCCTAAGCGGCTCGGAAACGCACTTACACTACATTATCGGGGATGGTTCACGCAACACCGCCCTCCCAAACAGCTCAAGCAAGCGCTAACACTATTGGTGATGGTTCAGTATGTAACACCGGCCCCTATGGACCCCTTAAGCGGCTCGGGAACGCACTCACACTACATTATCGGGGGTGACAGTGGAGAAAATATCAGGGGGACCCTTTGGGGGTTCCTGATATTTTCTCCAGCTGGCAGGCCCCCATACTTAGTTTTAGTGCGTTCCCGGTAACCCAATTGGGTCCATAGGGGGCGAAGCTAGATTTTAGAACCCATCTCCAATATCAGCTCCACCTCGCCCACCGACAGCTTTACGGTCCGCGCAATCTCTTCAACCGCCCAGCCCTGCTGTTTTAGTTTTATTACCGTTTCCCGGGTTCCGATGGGGGCCGCTCCTTTAAGCTTCCCCGGTTCATCCTTGAGCAGGCTGGTAAAGGCTTTGAACTGGGCGTGCACACTCTTGTTGATTTCCTCAAACCGGGTCTCCGCCTTGGCAAGGGATTCCCGGACGGTTTGTAGTTTATCCATGCGCTGTTCAACGGAGCTGAGGAGCGTATCCAGGGAAGAAACCTTCTCCGAAGCTTCCCGAACCTTGGCGTTTTCCGCCGAAAGTTTTTCTACCGATCCACGGAGTTCTTCCTGTTCATCCAGGAGACGCTGCATTTCTCCATGAACCTTCTGCACCGCCTTCTCCGCTTCCTGGAGGGCCTTGAAATTATCATCTATACCGGCATTGGTCTCTTCCAGGGTCTGGTTCTTCTTCTCTATACGCTGGTACCGCTCTTCCGCATCCGTTAGGGAATCTTCCAGGCGGCGGATCTGGACCTGCACTGCCTGGAGGGTATCATCGGAAGAACTGACTTCGGTTAGTTTTTCCTTTACGGACTGGGATGTCTGGAGCAGCCGGTTAAAGTCGGTTTCCATAAGTTCAATGCGGCGCTTCTCCGACTGGAAGGCGACCATCTTGGCATCCACCTCTTCCTCAAGCCGCTTGATCCTGACAAATTTGGCTTCCAGCTCCGCAGCTTCGGCACGGCGCTGATCCAGGCCGTTCAGATCGCCCCGGAAATCTTCTATCTTTCGCTCCAGGCTTGACTTCAGTTCCTCCGCCTGATCAAAGAGCTTGGTCTGGGCGAGGAATTCCTTGATACGCCGATCCGCATCTTTGATAGCCGAATCCAGTATCTTGGCCTGCTCGTCCGTGTGGGCAAAGGCTTCGGTACGCTGGGCTGCGGTTTCTTCCCGGAGATTCTCGATGACGGAACCCAGGTCCCGGATCTTCCGGCGGTATTCATCCACCGACGTATCCAGTTCCCGCATCTGGCTGCCAAACTTATTCTGCCATTCTTCAATGTGCCGCCGGGATTCATCCAGCAGTTCGCCAAACTCTCCGCTCCGGGATTCTACCTGGGAAGAGATTTGCTTAAGCTCCCCATCAATCTCCCGCTGCTGTTGTTTAAGGGTATCCGCCATGGAAATTGAGAAACGGCCAAGCTCCGCTTTAACGGCGGATTCCGCAGTATCCCTGGCGTCCGACAGATTATGGTCAAGCTGATCCTTCAGGGCATCCAGGGATTCATCCGCCTGGACCATCTGGTTCCGTATCCCCTCTTCAAAGGCGCCGGCTTCGGCCTTAAGGTGTTCCAATTCAGAAACAAGCCGGGCGTCTTCGTCGGCAAAACGGCGCTTCAGGTCATCACTAAAGGCGCTCTCCAGCTTCCGCCTTTCCTCCCGGGATTCATCCGCCAGGGCCGTCAGTTCCGTATCAAGGGTATCCTTCCATCTGCCAAGCCGGGCATCAAATTCCTCCCGCCGGCGGAACAGGTCCGCAGAAAAATCTTCCTCAAAAACCTTGAGTTTATCCGATACCGTTTCGTAGGCCTGTTCCTTAAGCCGGGCCAATTCCCGCTCCACCGCCGAAACATCGCCCCTAAGGGCATCCAAATCAGCGGCAAATTCCGCAGAGGCTGCGTTCCGGGTATTGGCGAAATTCTGTTCGAAAAGGGAGAAATCCTGGCGTACCCGGTTTTCCGTTTCCTGCATATACCGACGCAGTTCCCCGTCCAGCTTGGCCGTATCATCCGACAGGGATCCTAATCGCTCAAACTCCCGGGCTTGGGCTGTCCGGTATTCATCAAGTTTAGCATCCGCAGCTTCCAGGGCCTTCTGGCCTTCCTCTTCAATGGTCTTGGAGAGCCTTTGCTGCATCTGACCCACAGCATCGGTGGTCCGTCCATCCAGATCCTTTAAGCGGCCCTCTAATTCAGCGGCCTTCCCGGCGGAATCGACTTCCATATCATTAAGTGTCCGAAGCTGGGTTTCTATATCCTGGATATCATTCTTCCAGTCTTCTTTAAATGCCCGCTGCTCCCTTGCTATTTCCGCATGATCGGTCTTCCATTCTTCCTTGATATTTTTCGCCACACCCTGTATGTCCGTGAGGTACGCTTTGCTGCTCTCCTGGTAGACCCGGAGCTTTTCTTCCACCACGGTCTGAAAACGCTGGACCCTTTCCATGGCCTGTTCCCGAAGCTTAACCAGGGCGGCTTCTTCCATCTTATCCGCCCGGAGCCCCGCCTGTTCCACCGCTTCCTTCAGAGTTTTTTCGACGGCCGCCATATCCCGGGCAATATTTGCCGCCCGGTCCTGCTCTACCTTGTTTATCGCTTCCCGGTGATCCTCTACCTGGCGTTCTATGGTTTCCGCTGTGGCCTGAAGATCCAGTACGGTAGATTTAACCGCCCCAATCATGGAAGCCGAAGCCTGCTCCAGGGAATCGGCGTTTTCCCGTTCAAAACGCAGTTCCAGGTCCGTAAGGCCCTTTTCCATAGCGGTGAGCTTTTCCTTAGCCTCGATCACCCGCTTACCCACACCCTCCACAAAGGATGATTCATCCTGGATACGGTTCAGATTTTCCTGTACCCTCACGGTCATACGGACCAGTTCCCCAAGGGTTGCGTCGTAGGTTTTTATTTTTTCATTAAGATTGGCCACCGCCTCGGTCTTGGCGGCTAAATCGTCATCGCTTATCTGGAGCCGGTTCATCAATTCCTTGGCGGCTTTCTGATGGACATCCAGGGCTACCCCGTAATCCCGGACAGCAGCTTCTTTCTGTATCACAAAATCCGTCAGGTCTTCCTTAAGCCGCTCCCCGTATTTGCGCAGCTTATCCAGGGAACGGTTATTTTTGTCGAGCTGGCGGAAGAGAATAAGGGCCAGGGCAACGATGCCAAGGGTTAAAAGATTTCCAACCGAAAAAAAGCTCATTTGCTTTTAACCTAACACAAATTCGCGTAATTGGCGATAGTCAGAAAAGACAAAATCCGCCTTGCCCGTATTTCGGCGGTGCGTTCTTAAGGGGGAACTGATCAGCGCGGCCTTCATTCCCACTTGTTTAGACCCGACAATATCGTAGGAAACACTGTTCCCCACGTAGAGTATCTGCTCCGGGGGCAGGGCCATACGCCGGGAGAGCTCCAGAAAAGGCGCCGGGTCCGGTTTTAGGCGGTTGGTATGTTCGGAACAGATCACCGTATCCCAGTGCTCATGCAGACCAAGGTATTCCAGCTTTAGTTCCGCAGGGAAATCCGAAAGGAGCCCCAGGCTAAGCCCCGCGGCCTTGAGGGCGCCAAGGGTTTCCCGGACATGGGGATAGGGCTTTACCTTCTTAAACAGGGGTTCCCAGCCACGGTAGATGATTTTTTCCGTCTTATCCTTGATTACCGTACCATCTTTTTTCAGAATTTCCGCCATATAATGGGCCTGGAGATCGTAAAAGTTTCCATCCCGAAGGGTCTTACGCAGTATCGTCCTGGCATTACCAAAGGCCAGAAGGTACCGCCATTCCTTCAGAATAAAGGGGATAAGGCGTATATAAAAGCGATAGTTTGGATAGAAGGTCCCGTCCAAATCAAAGGCAACCCCGCGAATATCCTCTCTCATAATACATTTATACTATGGATCAAAGGAGGTTTCTACGGGGATACGCACTAAATTGACACTATGGTTACTTGGATACCGGGTTTTAAAGGCATTAAACTGGGTTTCCTCGGCGCTTTCAAATATGGCCACCCGGAAATTGCCGTACTCGTTAAAATAGGGGATAAGGATCACCACATGGAAGTACTGACGCATCCGGGGAAGCCCCCGGGGGTTATCCGCCGTAACAGGGGCGCCCATTTCGGCATTCACCGAGGCGAGGTAGATCCGGCCCGGCTCATCAATGGCCAGGGTATAGAGCAGGGGATGAATACCTTCAATATCGAAGCCCGCATCATTCAGGTAACCCGGGAAGGGACGGACCACGGGGCCCTGCCGTTCCCGGCGTATCACCGCAGAAAAAGGGGCGTCCCGGACTTCAATCTCCGCCAAATCCCCAAAGGCGGGCGCCCGAAGTACCTTCCCCGCAATAGACGCCAGGTTCCGGGTCCAGTCCAGGCCGAAGAAGGGATCCCGCAGTTCCTCGTAGGGCGCGGTAAATCCGGAACCCCGCTCCCCAAAGGGCGCCTTGAGCGGGCCTATGGGCAGCCGCTCCCCCGTAAGGGGCCTGAGTATGCCATCCACCACCCATTTGGCAAAGCCGGAGCAGTTAAGCCCCGCTTCCCCGTCCTGGGCAGCCAGATCGTCGATAAACACATAGCGGCCATTTTCGTCCAGGGCGCCATCGTCCCGGAAACTCAGTTCCGGAAGCCGTTCCCGGATACGGCTGATAAATTCCCGGACATCCCGGTAGGAACCTACCTGGGGTTCAAAGTATCGCCGGGGGAATTTGTCCTTCGCCAGATCCAGCACTTCCTCCAGGGGAAGCACAAAAAGCCGTTCCAGGGGGATAGGCAGCGGCAGGGAATTGACCACATAGGCATTGTAGATCACCACGTCCATCACGCACTTATCTTCCGAGAAGGGCCTGAACTGGACATAGGTATTGAAATCGCTCTGGGGGAAAACCCGTATCCGTACTGCGGCGCCATCGTCCCGCCGCCGGGTCAGAATCCAGGAGCCCTGGGCCCAGCCGGGAAAGGACCCGTTCATCTCCCTGGCCAGGATGATCATAAACTCATCCCCCGCCGCTTCGGCCCGTACTTCGACCCGCCCGCCCCCGGACAGGGTTTGGAGCAGCCGCCGCTTGTTCAGCACCACCGACGGAACCTCGGTAAACCAGGAATCCTTCAGGGAAATACGCAGGGACGAATCGTCGGGTATACGCGCTATGGGTTGATCCAACGCCGATAGGGGGGCAAAAGTACCCAGGAAGGCGAGAAGAACGATTATCAGGCGCGAAAACCGGGGGATATTCATTTCCACTTCTAGTATCGGCAAAAAAAGATAAATATGGAAGTACAGCCATTTAATGAAAAAGAATTAAATATGCCTAAAAACACTTGATGGTACATATCATTCTGTGATATTGTATGTATTAGAGGGTACTTATGAGAACCACATTGGAGTTACCTGACACATTGGTCAGAGAGGCCATGGAACGAACCAATATTTCCACTAAAACGGAAGTCATTAAAACGGCTTTGGAAAATTTAATCCAAAGGGAGAAAGTTAAAGAATTGGCAGACTATTTTGGAAAAATTGATCTTGGAATAGATATTGAGGAAATGAGAAAACGGTGAAAAGTATATTAATAGATTCATCGGCATGGATAGAATATTTTAGGGGGAATGAAAAATACCGGTACATTAAAAACTTAATATACAGCAACATTACCTGTACCAATGATTTAATATTAACAGAATTACTACCATCAATAATTCATAGAAAAGAAAAAATTTTGGAAGAATTATTGAACAGTTTAACAAAATATAAAATGGAGATAAATTGGAAGGAATTGCAGGAAATTCAAACAATGAATTATAAACATGGATGTAATAATATAGGAATAACCGATTTAATGATCGCTCAAAATTGCATACAAAATGACCTGAAAATAATTGCACAGGATAAACATTTTTCAGAAATGGCGGAATACATACCTCTAAGAATATATGAACAAGATAAGGTATAAAAAGAAAGGGGGGATGAAAATGCAATATCGGGAAGACAAAGTTTCTGGGAATAAATTGTCAATATTGGGACTTGGATGTATGCGGTTTTCACGGAATATGGCTGAAACAGAACGCATGATTTTATCGGCGATTGATGGCGGCGTGAATTATTTTGACACCGCCTATATATACCCAAACAGTGAAGAAACATTGGGAACTATCCTGGGGAAGCACAAAAAACGCAGCTCCGTTTTTATCGCTACAAAATTACCGTTAATTATATGCAAAGGCCCCGATGATTTTGACAAATACTTTAATAAAGAACTTGAGCGTCTTCAAACTGATTATATAGACTATTATTTAATGCACATGATAACCGACGCTGCCCAATGGGAAACATTTCGCGAATGGGGAATAGAACAATGGATAGCTGAAAAGAAACAGGCAGGAAAAATACGGCAAACGGGGTTCTCTTTTCATGGTATCGCCGGGGAATTTTTAAAAATACTCGATGCCTATACATGGGATTTTTGTCAAATACAATATAATTATTCTAATGAAAATTATCAGGCCGGTAAAACAGGATTAAAAGCAGCTGCCGCAAAGGGAATACCGGTTATAATTATGGAACCCCTTCTTGGGGGGAAACTTGCCACGGGATTGCCAAAAGAAGCAGCCAGCTTGTTTTCTAAAACCGATCCCTCTTCTTCTGCGGCAGCATGGGGTTTCCGCTGGCTGTGGAACCAGCCGGAAGTAACCTGTGTATTAAGCGGTATGAATACTACTGCCCAAATGGAAGAAAACATCCATTCTGCTGAGAGCGCCCGTTCTTTAACCGATGCGGAATTAACGGTTTATACAGAAGTGATTGCCCTATTCAACAGGGCATATAAAATAAATTGCACGGGATGCAATTATTGTGTGCCCTGTCCAAAGGGGATAAATATTCCCGGTTGTTTTGCCGCCTATAATACAAGTTTTGCGCAAAATTTTACAATTGGGATGCAGCAATATCTTACCAGCACGGCGACGCTGAGTAAAAAGCCCTACAGCCCAAGGCTTTGTATTGAATGACGGTAAATGCGAAAGTCATTGTCCGCAGCATCTGCCAATCCGCAAAACACTTAAAAAAGTAGCAAGCCGTATGGAACCATTACCCCTTCGTTTAGTTTTTTCTATTGCCCGGCGCTTTTTTCAATAGACTACTCCGGTCCCGGCCGCTGTCGGTCCTGCTTTTTCTGCCCGTGGTGATGCTTGGTCTGAAGCCGTTGTTCCCGACTGGCCCGGGTAGGCTTTGTGGGCCGCCGGTGTTTGGGGAGCCGGGCCGCAGCGCAAACCAGGGCTTCCAGCCGGGCAAGGCCCCGCTCCAGGTTGGTCCGCTGGGACCGCTCCTCGCTGGACAGGATAACTATTTCGTCTTCCCCGGTAATCCGGGAGGCCAGGATAAGCCGGACCCTGGACAGCTCCGCCTCACTCAGCCCCGCCAGATCCCCCAGCCGCAGATGCAGGGTTACCTTGGTGTTGACCTTGTTGACGTTCTGCCCGCCGGGACCGCCGGAGCGGGAAAAGCTGGGCTGAGCAGCGAGGCGGATAGATTGGCGGAGGAGAAACTGGTCCATGGGGGGATGGTAGCATAAAGGAGGGGGTGACGCCAGACTCAGCGCACGTACGACAATAATTGACATCGAAACTACAATGTATTACATTGTATAACAAGGAGAAAATCATGGCGGATGTGATGGTATCGGTCCGGTTTTCCGAGGAAGAAGGACGGAAGCTCAATGAAATTGCCACCCTGACCAAACGGTCCCGATCGTTCTTTATCAAACAGGCGGTAAAGGAGAAATTAGAAGATTTGGAGACCTATTATCTTGGGGAAGCGGCATTACAGGAATGGGTTGCGGAAGGCAAAGAGGAATATTCCATCGAGGATCTGGATAAAATGATCGAAAACGGATTCCTAAAGGATGTTTAGAATCACCTTGGCCCCGAGGGCCATAAAGAACCTGTCAAAACTTGAAAAACCGATTCAGTGTGCCATTCGGGATTACCTTAAAAAGATTGAGTCCTTGGGCACCCATGCGGAACTTTATGCTGCGGGAGGGGAAGAACTAAGGGGTAACTTAAAAGGACTATGGAAATTTAAGGATAAATCTTTTAAAAATTTCAGACTTATTGGGTATTGGAAAGAAGAAAAGTGGATTTTGTTACTGTGCATAGAAAATAGAAATGAGGTATATCAAAACAAAGACGATCTGGCTAAGAAAATCCGAAAACAGGGACAATAACGGTTATTTGGTGTAGGTTGCAGACGTTCTACTTAAAGTCAGAAACAGAAACCTGTTCTATAATGCTTCTCCTCAACAATTCTGTAACCGCTGTATGAGCGCCATAAAGCCCGAACAGGCCGGTATGGGAACCAGCCGCATCACGCTCAAAATAGATCTCCCCGGAACACAGTGATTGTATAACATTTATTACAGAACCGCAGTTTAATTTAGCGAGTTTTCCGTTTAGGGAGGGAACAAAACACCGCCTCGCCAATGCCGAAATGATATTACCATATTGATTCTCAGCATAATACTCAAAATGATCGCCTGATAGCGATCTTTCATCCTGCTCTACCCGTAGTCGGAAGGCTAAATTCAGTACCCGCCCGTCTTCGGCGCACTGGCTGGGTTTGCAGTACCGCACAAAATGGTCACTAGGCGCTAAGCGCATGATTGTGGGTCAACTCTAAAAGCAATTCGTTGTTGTTGTTTTCTTTTAAATTCTGAAGTGTCGTTGAAATGGTAAAGACCGTAGCATTTTTCTTGAGGCCCTCAAACAGGATTTTATCCGCCGAAAACGGAATAATTGAAATGACGGTGTAATCATCGTAATTATGCCATTCCGCTATGGCCCGCCCTGAATCATCAACGCCGATGTCCGGGGTCTTATCAAATTTCAGATGTTCAAAGACCTCCGAAAGGACACTTTTCGTTGTCTCAAACAACTCTTTATCCTGATCCTCTTCCAGAACACCAGCTAAATAAGCAAATCTTTTATCAAAAGCACTCATGCTCAAACCTTCTCTATTAAAAATACTCCAAAATAAGGCGGGTGTAAAGTACATTGTATATTGAGGGGATCTGCTGTGCTCATAACCCCTTGGGGGCGCCCAGGATTTCCGCCCAAACAATTCCCTGCTGCAAAGGCGGCAGGGAACGGATGCGGCTTAGCGCGCCGCTTTTCCGGGGGCTCTCGCCGGAAGTACCGCTACCACCGGTAACGGCTTCGGGAGCGCTGGGTGTCGGGGCAGTAACGTCAGATGCCGCTGGTTCCGCCTCCGGCTGGGATGGAGACTGAAGCCATGCCGGGATCTCTCCGGATACCGATACGGCGGAAGTTACCGACAGGGATGTAAATATCGACGCAGCGTTTGTGTCCATAGGAAGCTTCGCTGAAAGCGCCTCTGGAGGCGCCGCAGAAAGTTTCGCTGAAAGTTCCCCGGGCTTGGGCGATGCAGCCGGGGCGGGTTTTGGGGTCTCATCGTCTACCGATAAGCTCCAGGCGGAAAACTCCTCGCCATCATTATCGTTGTCCGCCTGCGGCGCTTGCCGGACTTTTTGTTCCGCCCCTTCTACGGTAACGGAGCTGGCGGGATCCCGGTATTCATCTTCCCAGGGATGAAAACCACGGTCGGTTTTTTGCGGGGAAGCGGTCCGGAACGTGGAAACCGGAGGATGCCCCGCCGGGGTTTGGTCACGGCTCCGGGCTCGGCGCCGAACCATCGCTATTATCCGGGTTCCGGCAACAACGATAAGAATAAGGATGGGTAGGAAGGATTCAAAATTTTCCACGCACTACTTCTCGCCGGAAGCGGAGCCTATGGAAGATCGCATATCCGTATCGGCCTGGACATTCTTGAGCCGGTAATAGTCCATGACGCCCAGATGGCCCTGCTTAAAGGCTTCGGCAATGGCCAGGGGGATCTCCGCTTCCGCAAGGACTACCTTGGCGCGGTTTTCCTGGACCAGGGCGATCATTTCCTGCTCCCGGGCCTGGGCTGCGGCGCGGCGCTTTTCCGCCTCCGCCTGGAAACGGCGCTTGTCCGCTTCGGCCTGGTCGGCCTGGAGCTTGGCCCCTACGTTTTCACCAACGTCGATATCCGCAATATCTATGGAAAGGATCTCGAAGGCGGTACCCGCATCAAGCCCCTTGTCCAGAACCCGCTTAGAAATAGTGTCGGGGTTTTCCAGCACCGTCTTGTAGGATTCGGAGGAACCGATGGTGGTAACAATACCCTCCCCTACCCGGGCGATAATGGTTTCCTCGGTGGCGCCGCCGACCAGACGTTCAAGGTTCGCCCTGACCGTTACCCGGGCTTTGACCTGGAGCTGTATGCCGTCCTTGGCCACCGCATCAATGGTATGCTTCCCCTTGCTTGTATCGGGACAGTCAATCACCTTGGGGTTAACGCTGGTCCGTACCGCTTCCAGCACATCCCGGCCCGCCAGATCGATGGCAGCCGCCCGCTGGAAAGGCAGGGGTATATTGGCTTTATTGGCCGCCACCAGGGCGCGGCTTACTTTAATAACATCCCCACGGGCAAGGAAGTGGGTCTCCAGCATATCCGAATCCACCTCTATCCCCGCCTTGGTAAGCATGATCCGGGAATCCACAATGATCCCGGCGTTTACGTGCCGCAGCCACATGCCGACGAGCTTCCCCAGCCCCACATAGGCCCCGGAAAGGAGAGACCGGAACCAAAGCCCGAAGAAGCGGAAAAACAAAAACAGGAACCCAAGGGCGAATAAACCGACGATAACCAAAAGAATAAGATAGGGCATAGGTAACTCCTTTCTTCTATAATACTACATTTAGAGACCCAGGACTATACCAACAACACCGGCAGCGGCGATATAAACGACGGGATGTTTCTTCAGAAGTTTAATAAGCAGGAATATCGCCGCAAAAAGAATACATTCCCTCCAACGGAACATTGCGGTCCAGACTTCGGCGGCGGGGTTATACAGGGAGATGGCAAGGGCCCCCAATGCGGCGGCGGAGAGGAGCCCCGCTCCGGCGGGACGGAAGCCGGAAAACAGGGAGTCCACAACCTTGCTTTCCTTAAAAGTGTTGAGGATCCGGGCAACAATGATGATAATGATAACAGAAGGGCTTATGAGCCCAATCGACGCAATCAGGCCCCCGGGTATGCCGGCGTACTGAAACCCCGTATAAGCCGAAAGGTTTACTCCGATAGCCCCCGGCAGGGACTGGGCCACCGCCAGCATATCCCCAATATTTTCCACGCTGAGCCAATCGTACTTGTCCGCCATTTCGTAGAGAAAGGGCAGGGTCGCGTATCCCCCGCCAATTGAAAAAAGGCCTATCTTAAAAAACTGCACAAAGAGGAAAAGTAATTTCACTTGCCCTCTCCCGTTTTTGGCCGGAACACCAACAATCCTAACAGCCCGGCGGCAATCACCAGCAGTACCGGGGAGACGCTCCAAACGAAGGAAAGGACAAAGGCGATGATATATATCACCAGGGACTTCCAGTTTTTGAATACCCCTTTTACCATCTTGATCACCGTGTCCAGGATCAGCGCCCCAACCGCAACCCGTATGCCCGTAAAGGCGTGCTGCACCACGGGAAGATCCGCGAAGTTGCTCAGGCAGATAGCAATACTGCTGATAAAGACAACGCCGGGAAGCACAAAACCGATAGTGGCAAGAACGCCCCCCAGGGGACCTTTTTGCTTATACCCGATGAAGGTAGAAAGATTCACTGCGATGATGCCGGGAGTCACCTGGGCGATGGTGTAATAATTCATCACCTCGTCCATGGTGGTCCAGCCTTTCTTTTTTATGAGCTCCCGTTCCACCACGGGGATCATGGCATACCCCCCGCCGAAGGTGAGCACCCCAAGTTTGAGAAAGGTTACGAGCAGATCAAAATACTCTTTCATGCCGCATATTACTCTTTCTTCGGCTGTACCACCGACAGGTGCAGTTCATCAAGCTGTTTCTGATCAACCTCGCTGGGGCAATTATCCATGGGGCTTACCGCAAAGGAATTTTTCGGGAAGGCGATAACCTCCTTGATGGAGGTCTCCCCGGCCATGAGCATCACCAGTCGGTCCAGCCCGGGGGCTATACCGCCGTGGGGCGGGGCGCCGTACTTGAAGGCTTGGGTAAGAAAACCGAATTTCTGTTCCGCCTCGGCGGGATCAAAACCTACAATGCTGAAGATCCGCTTTTGCAGTTCCGGATCGTGGATACGAATGGAACCCGAAGCAAGTTCGTAGCCGTTAAGGACCAGATCGTAGAGGTCCCCCTTAACCGAACCGGGGTCCTGTTCCAGGGTAGCATGGTACCGATCCTGGGGCCAGGAAAACATATGGTGAGCGGCTTCCCACCGGTTTTCCTCCTCGTTGAATTCAAAGAGGGGAAAATCCACTATCCAGGCAAATTCAAAACGCGGTTTCCCGTCAGGCCCGGGACCGGTAAGCCCTAAATCCCGACCAAGTTTGGAACGAACCGCTCCCAGGGCGATATTGGCGATCTTCCGCTGGGAATCGGCAACCAGGAGCAGGAGGTCCCCGGGTTTCGCCCCAAGGCCGGCACAGATCTTCTGCGCGCTCTCCCCAAAAAACTTGGCTACCCCGCCCTCCAGGGTAGCAGCGGCCTCCGTTCCGGTGACCTTCATCCAGGCCAATCCCTTAGCCTTGTAGATCTTCGCCTGGGCTTCCAGCTCTTCGATCTGTTTCCGTGAGTAATCGGCCTTGCCGGGAACGACCAGCACCTTCACTCCGCCGCCTGCGAGGCTTACCCCCTTGGCGGCTGCGGCGGCCTTATCGGCATCGCCCGTGGACAGGGCATCCTTAAAGGCCTGGAAACCGCCATCGGCAACATAGGGGCCAAAGTCCTGCATCGTCATAGCGAAGCGGAGGTCCGGCTTGTCGGATCCGTAGCGTTCCAGGGCATCCTCATAGCTGAGACGCGTGAAATGGGGGGGGAGTTCCCGGTCCAGGGTTTTTTTGAACACATGGCCCATAAGCCCTTCGGTCATGGCGAGGATGTCATCCCGGCTGACGAAGGACATTTCGATATCAATCTGGGTAAATTCGGGCTGGCGATCCCCCCGGGCGTCCTCGTCACGGTAACACCGGGCAATCTGGAAGTACTTGTCGAAGCCCCCAACCATGAGTATCTGCTTGTAGAGCTGGGGCGATTGGGGCAGTGCGTAGAATTTGCCCGGGTATAAACGGGAAGGAACCAGGTAATCCCGGGCGCCCTCGGGGGTTGATTTGATGAAGGTGGGGGTCTCGATCTCGTAGAAGCCCTGGCCGATCATCCATTCCCGAACCGCAAAGGCCACATCGTTTCGCAGTTTTATCCGCCGCTGCATCCCCGCAGACCGGAGATCCAGGTAGCGGTAGCTCAGGCGCAGTTCCTCCTTGGCCTCCGATTCCTCGTCAACCTGGAAGGGGAGCACCTCGGACCGATTCAGGATGAGCAGCTTCTTGGCAACCACTTCGATCTCACCGGTGGGCATGTCGGGGTTTATCATCGTATCGGGCCGGGAACGGACAATACCCTCCACGGCAATGCAGAACTCATTCCGCAGCTCCGCGGCCAGGGCGCTTAATTCCGCAGGGGCGTCCGAATCGACCACCACCTGGCTTATGCCGTAGCGGTCCCGGAGGTTGATAAAAGAAATGCCCCCGTGATCCCGTTTCCGGTGTACCCAACCGTTTAAAACAACCGTTTTCCCCGTATCGGCCTTCCGCAGGGCGCCACAGTTTGTTGTACGCTTCATTATTTCCATAGATTGACTATAGCTAGGGGGAGAAGACGTGACAAGGGCGGGGCTATCCATAACATGGGAAGGCAGCACGGGGGCCGGGCGAATCGGAAAAACGCCGGTGGGGTGGTGAAGCCCCATCGCGGGATGCCTGTTGAACCCGCCTACGGAGCCCCGCAAGCGGGTCTCCTCCGACGGAGAATTCCAGAATATCCCGCGCTGTGGCTTCCCCACCCCACCGGCGCCTGTACGATGGGCCTGTATTTGGACGCATTGTTTGGGAGCCGGGGGCGCTTAACTAAGTTTGGGCGTATTGCCATGGAGCCGGGGGCGCTTAACTAAGTTTGGGCGCGGTGGCTACCTGACAAAGGCGGCCGGGGGGAGGGGCATCCCTGGCCGAACACATAGGGAATTCCCTGCTGGAGGAGACCCGAAGGGGCTCCGCAAGCAGACTCTACCTGCGTGTAAGCGCCGGGGATACCCCTCCCCCCGGCCGTCTTTGCCGATAAGGCAACACGTTCCCTTTACAAAACTCCGCTTTTTAACTACACTACCCCTACCCTATGCGGACCGCCCTGAGCATTGAAGCTCCCTGTAAGATAAACCTGCACCTACGGGTAAAAGGCCGGCGTTCCGATGGGTTCCATGAGCTGGAGAGCATTTTTCTGGCGCTGGCTTTTGGCGATACCCTCCATTTTGAGCTTGGAGACGCCGGCGGGGCCGATGAATTCCTTGTGGAGGATAAACGCCCGCGATTGGATGAGGAAATTCCCCGGGAGGATAATATCGTCCTTAAGGCCCTGGACTTATTTAGGGTAAGGAGCGGGTTCGACCAGTCTTTGCGGATACGCTTGGAAAAGCGTATCCCCCTGGGCGCCGGTTTGGGGGGCGGATCCTCGGACGGCGCTTCAACCTTGCTGGCCCTGAACGAGTTAGCAGGGACTCCCTTCGACAGAACCGGGCTCCTGCAGGCGGCGGCGGAACTGGGCAGCGATGTTCCCTTCTTTCTGCAGGGCGGAGCGGCCTATGTGACCGGCCGGGGGGAACATATACGGCCCATTGCGGGGCCGCCGGAATTTGAGGTGGTACTGGTGAACCCTGGGTTTCCCAGCAATACCGCGAAGGCCTTTAGGCTTTTAGATGCCCATAGGGCAGCGATATTTGGAGAAAAGCTCCAGGGGCAGGCTGAATTTTCTGAGCAAAGCCTGGTCGATGCCTTGAAGGGCCCCCCTTCCCGCTGGCCTTATGAGAATGATTTCCTGGAACTCTTTCTGGCAGAGGACTGCCCGGATAGTTCCCCGGCTAAGGATGCTTACAGAGCAATTTTGGGGGGCTTTCAGAATCAGGGTGCGGATTTTTGTGGCCTTACCGGGTCGGGATCGACCTGTTTTGGAATATTTACTCAAGGAGGAACGGCGGAAAAAGCAGTAAAGTCATTTCGAACAGATAAGTCCGTGTCAGGGTCCGGAGTTTTCACACTTTTGACCTTTCCTCTTGCGCGTTTACCTAATAGGGTATTAATATAGGATATAGTCGTAATGAACCTGGACCAAAAAGGAGAAGCGCCATGGAGATTACCGATATCAGGGTCCGCAAGGTAGCCGGTGAGGGAAAACTAAAGGCTTATGTAACGGTTACGTTTGATGACTGTTTCGTTGTTCACAATGTAAAGATCATCGAGGGTAAGAGCGGCGTGTTTATTGCTATGCCGAGCCGGAAAACCAGGGTTGGAGAGTACAAGGATGTTGCCCATCCTATCCATCCGGAATTTCGGGCGGAACTACAGAAAAAGATCCTGGACCGGTACGATTTTGGTAATGTTCAGGACGATCCTACTGTAGAAATATAAGTATCATTGGGACGTAGGCAAGTGGTAAGCCACCGGGTTTTGGCTCCGGCATGCACAGGTTCGACTCCTGTCGTCCCAGGAAAAAATTTATTTGTGGAACCAGCAGGAGGCGACTCCTGTCGTCCAGGAAAAAATTTATCTCAGTGTAATAAAGAATAATAGGAGTTCATATGAGTCAAGTTGTTTTCGCAGCCAAAAATCGGACAGAGGCGGGGTCCGGGGGAGCCCGCCGGATCAGGCAGGCAGGCCGTATTCCGGCGGTAGTGTACGGGCGTACCGGTAAGGCCCTGTCCATAGACCTGGATGCTCTGGAATTTGTCAATAGCGCCAAGGGAATTTCCGAAAGTACCATCGTTACCATCAATGTCGATGGACAGACCCATCAGGCCTTTGTAAAGGATACCCAACGGAATATCACCGACGGCAAGATCCTGCACGTCGATTTCTACGAAGTCGAAGCCGGGATTTCCCTGCGGGCCAAAGTTTCGGTCCACGTTCACGGGAATCCGGTCGGAGTCCGGGAAGGGGGCATTCTGGAATCGCCCCTCCACGAGATTGAAGTGGAATGTCTGCCCAAGGATCTTCCGGAACGGATCGATGTGGATATTGCGGAACTTAAGGTTAACCAGTCCATCCACGTTCGGGACCTTAAACTGGGCGATGGGGTACGGCTTATTTCCAACGCCGATCAGGTAGTTGCCCTGGTGAAATTCGCCAAAGCGGAAGTTGAAGTCGCCGCTGAAACAGAAGTGGCCGCTGCAGAAACTGCGGAAGTTAAGGATGCCAAGGAACCTGCTAAGGAAGCCAAGGCTTAATCGATATTGGACAGACGTGCCTTTGAAGCTTCGGCGGCTGCGGGTTTGGGAAGCTGGCCGGAAACTACGGTGTTTCTCGCCGCAGTTTCCGGAGGGGCGGATTCTACCGCCATGCTTGCCGCCTTGGCTGCCCTGGGCCGGTTTGAATTCCGTTGTCTCCATGTGGAGCATGGTATCCGGCCCGCTCCCGAAAGCCGGGGGGACGCTGCTGCGGTGGAGGCCCTCTGCGCAGAGTTTGGCATCCCCTGTTCCGTGGTTTCCATTGCCCCGGGGAAGATAGAAAGAACCGCTAAGAAGCGGGGTATAGGTGTGGAAGCGGCAGCCCGGTTGTACCGGCATGCCGCCTGGAATGCCGAAGCCCGGCGGGTAGGGGCGGCAAAGGTCCTGGTGGCCCATACCCGGGAGGATCTTCTGGAGACTGGGTTGATGCGCATACTCCGGGGTTCCGGTCCGGCGGGTCTGGCGGCCATGCCGCGTTCCCGGGGTATCGTAATCAGGCCCCTTCTGGACCGCAGCCGCGCCGAAATCCTCGCCTACCTTGAAGAACGGGGCATCCCCTACAGAACCGATTCCACCAATACTGACCCAAAGTACCTGCGTAACCGTATCCGGCATACACTGATCCCCTGTCTGGACGAATTTTTCCCCGGGTGGAGGAAGACCCTGCAGGATCTGGCGGAAACCCAGCGCATGGCTGCGGATTTTCTTGAGGCCGAAGCTACGGCCAGGATACCCTGGAGAGATGAAGGACGGGGCTTGTCTGTTTCATCAAACAGCTTTTTTTCCCAGCCTCCCATACTTCGGGAGGAAGCCCTCTTTGCAGCCTTAGACCGGATGGCGGAAAAAGGCCGGGTAAAACCGCCCAGGCGGAGGAACCTCCGGCTTTTTGCCCAGGGGGCCTTCGATACCCTGGATCTGGGATTCGCCATACTTAAAAAGGATGCGGAAAAGCTTAGCCTGGGTTTGCCCCGGACCGGAGAAACCGGGTTTTCACTGTTGATTAAAGAGCCGGGAATATATAAGCTAAAGGGGCTTACCATTCGGGCTTTTTCCGGGGAAAACACGGGGTCTCCCGCGCAGCTTGCAGCGAAGTTCCCCGCACAGTCGGGTTTTTTTGCGACCCTTCCATTGGCGTTACGGCAAAATTATCCTGAGGATTACATAGTCCGGGGAGGCCGAAAACGCCGGGGAGCGGAGAGTGTTCGGGCCGCCGGCGTTTCCGCGGGAAACTGCGTTGGAAGCGCCGCTTTCGGCCTTATCACTGCCGAAGATACCCGGGGACCTGCTGCGTTTATCGGCCGGGGGCAGGATGGTTTTGAGATTGTTCTAGCCAGGGAAGAAGAGGTCCGGGAAAAACACCTGTTCTTTTCCATACAACACTAAAGGGGATATCGATGTTCGATGATAAAAACAACAAGATGCCGCCGCCGCGTCCGCCGGTTCAAGCCGGCCGGCCTAATCGTTTCGCCCTATTTTTTTTCCTCATCATCGTTGGTGTTTTTATCGCCTATTTCTTTAGAACCGATACCACAGCGGTACAGGAGATTTCCTACTCCGCCTTTACCAATTACCTGGAACGGAATGAGATAAGCGCCGTAAAGATCCTGGATACCAACGTAATAGAAGGAACTATCAGGGAATCAAGCGGGAACTTGCGGCAGTTCAAGACCCTCATCCCCTACCAGGATCCTTCGTTGCTGCCCACCCTGCGGGAACGGGGTATCAATGTATCCGGCGGGGCAAGCAAGGTTAGCCCCCTGCGGATATTCCTGGAATTTCTCCCCTGGATTATCGGTTTCGGTTTTATCTGGTTCATGATGCGGAATATGCAGGGTACGGGGAACAAGGCTT
Organism: Treponema primitia ZAS-1; assembly: GCF_000297095.1. Lineage (NCBI taxonomy): Bacteria > Pseudomonadati > Spirochaetota > Spirochaetia > Treponematales > Treponemataceae > Treponema > Treponema primitia. The sequence goes on from NZ_AEEA01000128.1 coordinate 42,261, forward strand.
TCCAGTTCGGGAAGAGCCGGGCCAAGCGCTACCAGGATGAGGGGAAAAAAACCACCTTTGCCGATGTGGCGGGCCAGATAGATGCCAAGTACGAATTGCAGGAAGTGGTTTCCTTTCTGAAGGACCCGCAGAAATTCACCAAGATGGGAGCTAGAATACCCAAAGGGGTGCTCCTGGTGGGTATGCCCGGAACCGGTAAGACCCTGATGGCCAAGGCGGTTGCCGGGGAAGCCGGGGTGGCCTACTTCCATATGTCGGGCTCCGATTTTGTCGAAATGTTTGTAGGCGTCGGCGCCAGCCGGGTTCGGGATCTTTTTGATCAGGGCCGGAAAAGCGCCCCCTGTATTATTTTTATCGACGAACTGGACGCCGTGGGACGTACCCGGGGCGCCGGTTATGGCGGAGGCCACGACGAACGGGAACAGACCCTGAACCAGCTTCTGGTTGAAATGGACGGTTTCGATTCCAAGGACGGGGTTATCATTTTAGCGGCCACCAACAGACCGGACGTTCTTGACCCGGCGCTGCTCCGGCCCGGCCGCTTTGACCGGCAGGTGATGGTGGCCATGCCGGATATCAAGGAGCGGGAAGCTATCCTTAAAATTCACTCGGATAAGATACCCCTGTCAAAAGAGGTGGATCTGAGCCGCATAGCCCGGGCAACCCCGGGGATGAGCGGCGCGGAGATCGCCAACCTGGTCAACGAAGCGGCCCTCTATGCCGCCCGACAGGATAAGCCCACCGTGGAGATGCCCGACTTCGAGGAAGCCCGGGACAAGGTACTCATGGGGGTAGCCCGGAAGACCCTGGTAATCTCCGAAAAGGAACGGCGGATGACCGCCTTCCACGAAGCCGGCCACGCCCTGCTCCATTACTTTCTCAAAAACGCCGATCCCCTCCATAAGGTAACCATAGTTCCCCACGGCAGGGCCCTGGGAATGGCCATGTCCCTTCCGCTGGAGGACAGTTATAGCCGTACCAAGGGTTGGATCGAAGACCGGATTGTAATTTGCTACGGCGGCTGGGTGGCGGAGAAGCTCTTCTACGATGAAACCACCACCGGGACCAAGCAGGATCTGCAGCAGGCCACGGAAATGGCCCGGCGCATGGTCTGTGAATGGGGTATGGCGGATGAAATGGGCCCCGTAACCTATGGTCAGGAGGACGAGCCCATCTTTATCGGCAAGGAAATAGCCCGTCACAAGGAATACTCCGAGGACACGGCCCGGCTAATCGACAGCGCGGTGAAGAAAATCCTGGATAGCGCAAAAAATCTGGCCGAATCCATCCTGCATACCCGTAAGGCGGAGTTGGAAAAGCTGGCCGAAGCGCTTATTACCCAGGAAACCCTCATCGACGATGAGGTGCGTTCAATCCTCGGACTTCCCCCCCGGGATGATTCCGGTTCATTGAACGCCGGTCTTGCAGAGGCCTGATGTCCCGCAGTTTGCTCTTCCCTGTCTGGCTTTTGGCGGCTGCTCTTACCGCACTATCGGCCCAGGACTGGGAGGATGCCCAACTTGCAACGGGGGACGCCGCTGCGGCGGAACGATACGTCCAGTGGGCACAGGCTGCCATTGACGATGGCCGCTGGGGTGCTGCCGAAGAAGCTCTGGAACGGGCGGCGGATTACGCCGAAGTTTCCTCGGATCTTTCCTACCTTTTAGCCTTTGTTCGAAACCATGAGCGCCGGCCCCGGCGAGCGGTTTTAGAAGCCCTTTACAGCGCATTTGCTTTTAACCGGTGGAATTCCTATTCCGCCGCCGAAGCCCGGCTTTTGGAAGCGGAAACTTTCGTCGCCATCCGCTCCTTTGAGGAGGCCCTGGATGTGCTCCAGCTGGCCGGGGATAGCAGCCGGGAAATAAGCCTCCGCGCCCTGGCCTACCAGGGGTTAAATGACAGCCGGGGGTTTATCCAAACCATCAAAGAAGCCCTGGACCGGTATCCCCGTTCCGCCATGCCGGTACGGATCCTTTTTAAATATGCCGCTAATAGGATACCCGGCGCCGGAGAACGGGAGCTTATCTCGATCTGCCTGCGGCGGCTGCCCCTCCTCTTGGACGAAGACCCTGAACTGGCTTTCTTAGCAGTTCCCTTTATCCGGGATACCGAAGAAGCCCGCAGGCTCGTGTCCACCTACCGGGCTTCCGGGGGGACTGATCTTGGGGCTCTTCCCCCGGCGCTGAACCTGGGAATTGTTGATGAAACCCAGGCTCTGGTGGAACTATTCCATAACTCGTTACTGGATAAGGACTTACTAGAAACAGTCTGGGGCCTGCTCCGCAGCGGCGAAGACCGACGGGATTTCGCCCGTAACCTTTCTGCCTTTTCGGGGTTTATTACCGAAGACATTGACCGGGACGGCTACATCGAATGCCGGACCGCGTACCGGAACGGAAGCCTCCTGAGCTATTCCTACGATGCGGACCAGGATCTGCTGCCGGAACTGGATGTTTTTTTCAATATCGGCCTTCCCGCCCGGGCTGAACTGGCCGCCGATGATTCCGGCAAGGACCGGTCCAGGGTGTTTTTGGAGTGGGAACAATACCCCGCAGTACTTTCAGCAGAATTGGGGGAAGTCAAATATATTCCCCGGCCGGGGGAATTTTTATTCAAGCCCCTGCAATTTCGGGATTTCCTGGGAAGCGCCCTGCTCTACCCGGAGCGGGAGTTTATTCCCCGTATATCCCGGCGTACCCTGGTTTCCTTTGCCCTCACCATAGAACAGCCCGGCACTGAGATCCCCGGAAGCATTGAACGGATAGAGATGCAAGCGGGAATTCCCCGACTAAGCCGGGAGTATCTGCGGGACCGGCTCGTAAGTGAGACGGAATATCTCCTGGGACAGCCCAAGATCCAGCGGATCGACATGGACCTGGATGGCAGGCTGGAAACGATCCGGCGTTACAACCGCGACTTGGAGGCCTGGGCTTCGTCCGAAAGCGACTGGGACGGTGATGGTGTCTATGAATACGGGGAAACCTATGCAGGGGATCTGGTTATCCGATCCTGGGATATGGATAAGGACGGTATCAGGGAATATTCTGAAACCGGCGTAAGGAATTGATACGAATGATTTTACGCAAAATGAGAAGGATTATTCTTATTTCCCTGCTTTTCGCCGGATCCGGATCCTTGCTGCTTACCTGCGTCTCCGCAGCCCGGGCGGAAAGGCGGCTCGCCCCGGTGCGATCCACCGGGGAACTGCGGCTTAATGATATCCAGCAGTATGTCTCGGAGGAACCGGTCCGGACCATCCATCTTATCGGTATGTACCGTACTGTTTATGGCAATGCCATGGAAGAAGAGATCCTATCCCTGGAAAATCAGGCCATACAAAATCTCAAGGAAGCCCAGACCCTGGCGATACGTGAAAAACGCTGGGAAGACGCTGCATCCCTGGCCCGTTCCCTGACTACCCAGAAGATTTCCGTGGAGAGTACCGGCATAGAACCGGACCTGCTCCTGGCGGATGCTAAGGATCGTCTATCCGCCGGAAACGACCTGCCGGCCTTCCTGAGCGCAGTCCGATCCCACGATTTAAAGCCCCTGGAAACACCGGACGCCCTGATCTTTCTGGAACGGGCGGTGGCGGTAAAACAGCGCCGGGCCGCGGCCTTTTTCCTCTCTATCATTGAGAAACAGAGGGGGACCGCGCCGGAGGAGCTGCGCCAGTTTGCCCTGGGCCAGGATAGCGCCGGAGATATGATCAAAGGGGTGGTTACGGTTCTGGTAAATCGGGGCTTTCGGATTCAGCGGGGCGCAGGTTCCGCTGACTGGGTCCTGGGCTCCGCCTTCTTTGTAGACTCCTCGGGGTTGATGATCACCAATTACCACGTTATCGCCAGCGAGGTGGACCCCACCTACGAAGGATATTCGCGGATGTATATACGCCTGGGGGATTCCTCCAGCCCCCGGATCCCCGCCAAGGTTATCGGCTGGGACAAGGCCATGGATCTGGCGTTGATCAAAGCGGAAATAAAACCGGAGTACGTCTTTTCCCTGGTGGACTGGGTCATCCCCCAGGTGGGCGATACGGTTTACGCCATCGGTTCCCCCGCGGGGCTGGAAAAAACCGTAACCCGGGGCATTGTTTCCGCCCTGGGACGGCGGCTCCTCCAAATCGGTGATGTGATACAGATCGACGCGGCGGTAAACCACGGCAACTCCGGCGGTCCCGTGGTGGACATGGAGGGCCGTCTGGTGGGCATCGTCTTTGCCGGGGTAGAACAGTTCGACGGCCTAAACTTCGCCGTTCCCGCTGAACGGCTGGCCGCGGCCCTGCCTGCGATGATCGCCGGCGGCAAAGCCCAGCGGCCCTGGCTGGGCTTTACTATTAGTGAAACGACCAAGGGGGCGGAGATCATCTACGTGGCCCCCTTTACCCCCGCGGCGGAACACCAGATTCCCGAGGGGCTCCTAATCACCAGTATCAATGACGAAATAGTGGACGTTCCCCAGGGCGCCTTAATCCCCGCCCTGCAGGACCAGCTCTTTTCAGGGCGGCCCGGAGAACTGGTTGCCCTGACCAGCTCCGATGGTGTCCGCCGGGTCCTTATGACTGTCCCGCGGCCGGATGTCCCCCTGGCGGAGGCTGCCAAAAAAGACAGCCGGGAACGCATGGCCGCGCCCCTTTTCGGTCTCATCCTCGCTCCTTCCATGAACCGGGGGCTTGCCGCCTCGTACCTGGTGAAAAAAGTAGTCCGGGGTTCCATCGCCGATGCGGCTGGGCTTTCTGAGCAAGATCCCGTATCTATCCGGAGTTTCCGCCTGGAGGAAAGCGACGGTTACGCCCTGCTGGATATCAATGTTAAAAAACGCCGTATGGGCTACCTGGAAACGTATATGCGTCTCCCGGCCCCGCTGGATTCCCCGGACACTTTGTAAATATTCCCTTTAAACAAATAACATGATAATATACTTTCTATGGGTATTTTTATTGTCCTATTCCTGGTGATATCCGGTTTTGCCGGCGCAGACGAACAGCCTGCGGGTGAAATGGCAAGCAGGCTTTTTCTGTCTAACCACGTCCAAACCGTGTATAACAGTAGTAACGGTTTCCCTTCGGATGAGGCCAATACGGTACTGCAAACATCGGATGGGTATCTGTGGTTCGGGGGTTACAGCGGGTTAACCCGTTTTGACGGCAACAGCTTTAAAACCTTTAACGCCGTAAGCAATGACGATTTCCCCAGTTCCAATGTGCGTTCTCTTTTAGAGGGAGTGGATCATACCCTCTGGATTGGTACCAGCGAGAGCGGAGTTGTGTCCTATCGCGGGGGTAAGTTTAAGATATTTAACCAAACCCAGGGGCTCCCTTCAAATATGATCCGGGCCATCGTCAAGGACAGCTCCGGGACCATGTATTTTGGTTCATCCAACGGCCTCTTTTCAATCGACCGGGAAGAACGGCTAACCCTGATTCCCCTGGATACGGATCGTGTTCCGTATATTATTTCCCTGGCAATGGATTCCAAAAACAACATCCTTGGGATACTGAACAGCGGGGAACTGTTTATCCGTACCGTTGCGGGAAAAACCATGATCCTTAATCCGGATTTGGTTTTTTACTCCGTCGATGTCCTTTCAAACGATCAGATTGTTATCGGGTGTCAGAACAGTAAGGTGCTTTTTGCCTCCCTGAACGGCGAGGCAATTTCCTATACTGAATATACGGTTCCCCTGAATAACTGCAAAAACGCATTTGAGGACAAGCAGCAAAGGATATGGATTACCGCTGATAACGGCATCGGCTTTTTTGGAACAGATAAACTGTTTTATCCCGTCGAAACACTGGGACTCCAGGGCTTCTTTACGGAAATCATTCAGGATTACGAAAATAATTATTGGATCACCTCATCCGAGGGGGGCGCTATTATCCTTGCGGAAAGCCCCTTCAGCCATATAAACCAGCTCCTGGGCATACCCGAATTTGCCGTTCAGTCCATACTGCTTGATGGGGATTACTATTACTTTGCCTCCAATTCGGGACTTCTTATCACGGATAAACAGGGAAAGCTCCGGGATACCCCGTTGACCCGGCTGCTCAATAATATCCGCGTCCGTTCCATCTACCGGGATAGCAGCGGCATTATCTGGATTGGCGCCTACTCAAAGTACGGGATCATCAGGTACGATCCAAAAACGGAGCTCTTCACCGGATATCTGGACGACAGTTCCGAAACCACCGCCCGGGTCCGGGTGGTGACGGAACTTACCGGGGATACCATCGCCGTAGGAACCGTGGACGGCATAGTATTTCTGCGGCAGGGGAAGGCCATATCAGCGGAGGAAGTATTCGGCAGTACTGCGACCCTGGTTATGCCTAAAATTATGATACTTTCCCTGTGGTACGATACCCGGGGGAAGGAGCCGGTCCTGTACATCGGTACCGACGGCAGCGGGCTTTATGCGGTAAGCCGGAACGGGGTTAAACACTATGATACCACCCAAGGGCTTTCGGGGGATGTTATCCTGCGTATTGCCCGGGATCCCCTGAAGAACGGCGTCTGGGTTGGTACGAGCATGGGACTCTGCTATATTGACCTCACTACGGCGCCGGAACCGGGGGTTAGAAAAATCGAAAAATTCCCCGCCTATGGTATCCTCGATATCCTTCCCTATGAAGGGAAGCTCTGGATCCTCACGACAAACCTGATCATCCAGGCGGACCCGGCAATGCTGTTAAACGATACTGTCCCCCTCACCATCCGGGAACTTGGCAAGGCAAACGGCCTGTCCGGGGAGATTAACGCCAATGCGTGGAACTATATTGACGACAAAAGGCAGATTCTCTACTTCTGCTGCAACAACGGCATAAACAGCCTGTCCCTGATAAACGATGTCACCCAGAAAATTCCCAATGCCGCGGTGAACAGCATAGAAATTAACGGAGAGGTTTACTACGAACTGCCGGATCCCTTTATGATACCCAGAAATACCCAGCGTATCACCTTTAACATCTCCATCCTCTCCTTCGGTCTCCACGAAGATGCGTTTCTCACCTATTGGCTTAAGGGGCAGGATACAAAGGAACAGCTGCTCATGGACAGAAAAGCGGCCAATATTTCCTATACCAACCTTTCCGGCGGGAAATATACCTTTTTGGTCCGCTCCGTAGGATCTCCGCCGGGAAGGCTGCCCGGCAATTCCATTACCCTCGATGTGGAAAAAGAATTGGCCATACTGGAACACCTGCCGGTACGGATTTTCCTGGCCCTCATCGCCGCAGCTATTCTGGTGACCATCGGCATGGCTATTTTCCAGGTAAAAAATGCGGCGGAACGTATTCAAATGGTTAACGAGCTTGAGAACGCCATGCGTCAGGCGGAACAGGCAAATAAATCCAAAAGCGAATTCCTGGCCAATATGAGCCACGAGATACGTACCCCCATGAACGCCATCATTGGTATCAGCGAGCTGGTCCTGCGGGAAGAAACAGCAGGCCGGGTCAAGGACTACATTAATGATATTAAACAGGCCGGATACAATCTCCTGTCTATTATCAACGACATACTGGACTTCTCAAAAATCGAGGCCGGTAAAATTCAGATCCTATCCGCCCCCTACCGGCTCAGTTCATTGCTCAACGATGTGATAACCATCATACGGATCAGGGTTTCAGAAAAGCCAATCATCTTCATGGTGAATGTGGACCCCCTGCTCCCGGATAACCTGACCGGGGACGAAGCCCGGATGCGGCAGATACTGCTAAACCTCCTGTCCAATGCGGCAAAGTATACCAAGGAAGGGCATATACGGTTTACCGTAAGCGGTGAAAGGAACGGGGAGCTCCTCAATTTAAAATTCGAAATCGCCGACAGCGGTATCGGTATCAAAAAAGAAGATCTGGATTCCCTCTTCGGCGATTTTGTGCGTCTCGATGCGGAGCGCAACAGGGGCATTGAAGGTACCGGCCTTGGTCTTGCGATAACCCGGAATCTCTGCCTGATCATGGGGGGCGACATCACCGTAAACAGCGAGTACGGCAAAGGTTCGGTGTTTACCGCCCAGGTTTCACAGCAGTATACGGAAGGAGAAGCCCTGGCGGCGGTTGAAAGCCCCGGCGAGAAGGGAGTGCTGTTTTACCACCCGCAGAATATCTACACCGAATCGATATGCAAATCCCTTAAGGACCTTGGAACGCCGGTTACCGTTGCCAACAGCAGGGATGATTTTTTCGCCCGGCTTAAAAACGGAGCCTACCCCTTTGCTTTTATACAGGCCCGGGAGGCGGAAAAGGCCGTTCAGATCATCCTTGATTGCGGGAGTAAAACCCAGGTTATCCAATTATCGGATCTGGGGGGCTCCTTCTCTTTTCAAAATATCCCCATTATCGTGATGCCCGCCTATGTGGTTCCCATCGCCAACGTGCTAAACGGCAAGGCTTTTAACCATGAGCGGCGCGAAACCGGCGTCAGGTACATCGCACCGGAAGCAAGGATACTAATCGTAGACGATATCACCACCAACCTTACGGTGGCGGAGGGACTCCTGGTCCCCTACAAGGCCCAAATAGACTGCTGCCTTAACGGGCTAACGGCAATAAGCAAGGTGAAGGAAACCCCCTATGACCTTGTTTTATTGGATCACATGATGCCCGGTATGGACGGCATAGAAACCGCCAAGGCTATCCGCGCCTTGGATCTTGCCTATACAAAAGAGATGCCCATCATTGCCCTCACCGCCAATGCCCTTTCGGGGATGCGGGAAATGTTCCTGGCAAACGGCTTCAACGATTATATTTCAAAGCCCATAGAAATCAGCCAGCTCAACGATGTTGTTGAACGGTGGATCCCCAAATCGAAGATGATACGATCAGACACACCGGAAAAAAAGGATAGTGCGGAACAGGGTCCCACGGCCCATTATTCACAGCTTTTGAACGCCGGCGTGGATGTTAAAAAAGGTATAACCCTTACGGGGGGCAGCGAAGAGGGCTATGTAAAGGTGGTTACTGCTTTTTACAAGGACGCCTGTGAACGGCTGCCCTTGCTGGAAACGGTTCCTGTCCCGGAAGCTCTGGAGGCGTTTACCACCCAGGTACACGCCCTTAAAAGCGCTTCCGCCACTATCGGCGCCGCTGCGGTATCAAAGGCCGCAGCGGAACTTGAATCGGCGGGAAAAGCGAAGGACCTGGGCGCCATTGAAGAACGCATCCCGGCCTTCCGCAAAAATCTTACAGTCCTAACAGAAAGTATCGCGGCGGATCTGCACCTGATCAAAAGCGATGATATAGCGCGGGAAACTCCCGCCTTTGGTTCCGCCTCACTTTCCCTGTTTACAGAGCTGAAGGCAGCCCTTGAAAAAGAGGATATCGAAAACATTGACCGGCTCCTCGCGCTGCTGGAAAAAGAACCCGTGACTGCCAAAACACTGGAACTAATAGCGAATCTTTCCGATGTGGTACTGATGTCCGAATTCAAGCAGGGGATAAAAATGATTGATGCCCTGACAGGAGGCGGCAATGGCGCCTAAGGAAGACAAGATTATCACTAAGTTTAAGTACCGGTTTTCCCTGTTCTTTGCCATTTTTGTAGCGGCAATATTTACGGTTATTATCATCACATCCTTTCAGCAAATATTAAATGTCACCACCACCCTATCTGCACGGCAGGGAATACCAATCAACGAAAAGGTAAGCGCATTAATTGACGTTGACGCCTTTGTCAATTTAAGCAAAACCCTTGATCCAAATGATCCCTATTATGAAACAACCAGGCAAAAGATGCTGGCCATAAAAGAAGATGTCAACTGTCTGTATCTGTACACCATGGCGCCGGTCAACGATACGATATTCCGGTTTATCATTGATGGCAGCGGCCGGCCCGGGGACAGCTCTTTTTCACCGCTTGGGAGTCTGGAGGATGTGCGCAACTATGACAAGGCTTTTTTTAAAGCCCTGAAGACAAAAATTTCCCAGTTCGGCGGCACAATTGATTCTCAGGACAAATGGGGACGGGTGGTATCCACCTATACGCCCATCCTTAACAGTGCCGGAGACGCGGTGGGCATTATTGGCTGCGACTTCGAAGCCGAAAGTATTTATTTAAACCTGCGGTTTCAGATACTGGGGCAGATTGCCCTATCTTTGGTATTTATCATCATTGCTATCGTAGTGTATATTTCCCTGCTAAACCAGGTTAACCGGCAGAACAGCCGCTTGATTGAGCTTAAAAGGGAAGCGGAAAGCGCCTCCGATGCAAAGAGTAATTTTCTCGCCAATACCAGCCATGAACTCCGCACACCCATGAACGCTATCATGGGGACCACAGAGATGATCCTGAGAAAAGATATCAGTCCCGATGTATATCAGGACGCCCAGCGGATCAAACAGGCCGGTTCAAGCCTGCTCTCCATCATCAATGATATTCTTGACTTTTCAAATATTGATTCTGGAAAGGCGGAGATACACCCCGCGGAATACCTTTTTGAATCCCTGATAAGCGATGTTATTAACATTATCGGGGTACGGATCGAGGATAAGCAAATCGATTTTATTACCAATATTGATTGCAGCACAAACGTTAAGCTGTACGGTGACATCGTGCGGATCAGGCAGGTCCTGCTTAACATCCTTGGTAACGCGGTTAAGTACACCGAAAAGGGGTATATAAAGCTGACGGTCTTTTCAAAAACAGAGGGCGACGACATCCTGCTGACCTTTGAGATTACCGATACCGGACTCGGTATAAAAGATGCGGATATGGATAAACTGTTCGGCAACTTCACCCACCTGGACAATAAAAAATACCAGGGAACCGAAGGAACCGGCCTTGGGCTTGCGATCAGCCGTAACCTCTGCCGGCTTATGGGGGGAGATCTAACCGTACAGTCAAAATACGGCGAAGGCAGTATCTTTACCATTGTAATTCCCCAGAAAGTCCACGGAGAGACCCTGCCCGCCGGGACGGAGCATACACCCCAGGAACAGGCGGAAATCCGGTTCATCGCTCCGGAGGCAAAGATACTCATTGTGGACGATATCATCACAAATATTAATGTGGCAAAGGGCCTCCTGTTACCCTATCAAATGGATATTCATACCTGTACAACCGGCAAAGAGGCGGTCGAATTAGTAAAGAGCAACCGTTACGATATTGTGTTTATGGACCACATGATGCCCGGCATGGACGGCATTGAAACAACCGCGGCGATCCGTTCTTTAGGGGGCGCATATTTTCAGAACCTTCCCATAGTAGCCCTGACTGCCAATGTGGTGGTAGGTATGAAGGAAATGTTTTTGGAAAAGGGGTTCAGCGATTATCTTCCCAAGCCCATAGAAATTGCCGCCCTTGACCGAATCATAGCCCGCCTGATTCCCGCGGAAAAACGCAGGGACGCAGGCCCGGAAGCGGTACGGACACGAACGGCAAAAACGACGGACCTGAAAATAAGCGGGGTGGATACCGCCAAGGGCATAGCCATGACCGGGGGTACCGAAACGGGGTACCGCAAAGTACTTGCCTCATTCCGCAAGGATTGTGAGGACCGGCTTCCCCTGCTTACCCAGGTTCCCGGAGAACGTGAGCTGCCCCTCTTTACCGCCACCGTACATGCCTTAAAGAGCGCCGCCGCTACCATAGGCGCCGAAGCCGTATCAAAGGAAGCGGCCATACTTGAGGCAGCGGGGAAAAACGGAGATCTTCAGACCATTGAAGGCGCCCTTGCGAGTTTTTATTACGATCTAAAAAGTCTGGTGGAACAAATTGAAATAGAAAGCCCGGCGGAGACCGGACAGACAGAGGAAGATCTATCCCCATATCTTCCCCTGTTCACAGAAATGAAGGCGGCGCTGGAACAGGAAAATATTGACACCATCGACAGAATTCTTGAGGAACTGGAAAGTAAATCCTTTGACGCAAAAATAGCGGGGATCATAAATACTATTTCCGATCAGGTCCTGATGACCGAATATCAGGCGGCAATAAAGACCATAGACACTCTGATTAAAACGGCGGGGAAGTAAGGCATGGAAACTAAAAAGGAAGTAATAATACTGGTGGATGATAATCCGGCGAATCTGCGGACGGGAAAAAATGTATTAAGCCTGCAGTACAGCGTTTTTACCGCCCCCTCGGCGGAAAAAATGTTCAGCCTTTTGGAAAACAACAAGCCGGATCTGATATTGCTTGATATCGAGATGCCGGAAATGAACGGCTATGAGGCGATAAAAATCCTCAAGGACCGTCCGGAAACCCGGGACATCCCGGTTATATTCGTTACCGGTAAGACCGAGACGGACGATGAACTTGAAGGCCTGAATCTGGGGGCCGTTGATTACATAACCAAACCATTTCAGCCCTCACTGTTATTAAAACGTATCGAAGTCCATCTACTGGTACAAACCCAGCAGCGGGAACTGCAGTACTACAACGACAATCTGCGGAAAGCCTTTTCCACCTACGTCTCCGGAGATGTGGTTCAGGACGTAATGAGCGATCCTTCCCGGCTGCAGCTCGGCGGCGCCAAACGGAGCATGACCGCCGTGTTTACGGACATTCAGGGTTTTGCGTCCTTCGCAGAAAAGCTGGACCCCGAAGATCTGGTACGGCTCCTCAATATATACCTCACCGCCATGAGCGATATCCTTCTGGAACAGAAGGGAACCATAGACAAATACAACGGGGACGCCATCATGGCTTTTTTCGGGGCCCCCCTGGATATTCCGGATCACGCCCTGCGGGCCTGCTATTCCGCAGTTTTAATGAAACGAAAAGAAAAAGAATTGTCTTCCTATTTTTTGGAAAACGGCATGAGTCCCGATCCTCTTTTTACCCGGATGGGGATCAATTCGGGAAATATGATTGTGGGGAACATGGGCAGCGAACGGAAGATGAACTATACCATCATGGGCCATGCGGTAAATCTGGCGTCCCGGCTTGAGGGGGTAAACAAGCAGTACGGCACCCAAATACTGGCGGCCGAAAAAACCATTCAGGAAACCGGTGATAAGCTCCTCTGCCGCCGCCTTGACCGTGTCCGGGTGGTAGGGGTGAACACCCCGGTACGGCTCTACGAAATTTTGGATATCGCCGATTCGGCGCCGGGCGAAACCGTGCAGCTCGCCAAACTCTTCAACTCGGCCCTGGAAATTTTTGAAGGCCGTGACTGGACCGCTGCAGAAAACGCCTTTGAAAAAGTACTAAACCTCGCTCCCCAGGACAGGCCGGCCCAACTATTCCGGGATCGATCCGCAGCCTTCCGGCAAAACCCCCCTGAGGGGGACTGGGACGGGGTATCTAACCTGAACGAGAAATAAGCGCCGGTTACGGCCGCGGCCGCCGTTTTCCCGTGAATGAGTTGACCCGTATCCGATACACATTTACTGCCCTTAATTGCGCTTCGGTATAGCTAAACTCCCGGTCCTCCCCGGCCTGGTGCTTCATTAACGCATTGAGGCCCCGGATCTTTTCCGCATCCCCGGTCAAGCGTTCCGCCGTCCCAAAGCCGATGATACTCTCGTAGGCAAAGCTGTAATTAGCGGCCTCCTTCCCGGTGATCAGGGAATGCTCCCCGTCCATTTCGAAGCAGACCTGGCTGTTCCGCCCCAGGATATCCACTTTTTTTCCTTCCTGCGCGCCGTGGATATACAGGGTTAAAAGGCCGTCGTTGTACTCAAATCCGAAATTCAGGGGAACTATGTAGGGCTGATTCTGTTCCGCCATCCCCAGCCGGAGCACCTTGTTTCTCCGGATTATCTCCAATTTTTCCTCAATATCCGTTATTTCTCTATCGCTTCTTCTCATATTTATACTCCCTCACCTGATTATACACCATTTTTGCCTCCATCGTTACCCCTTGCGTTTTTTCCCCTCCTTGGCTAATATATAATAGTGAAGAATCGAGTTTTTATAGTACTTTTGTGCTTAATTGGCCTTTTCAGCGTGTCCGCCCAGGAAATTATTACCGCCGAACGGTACCTGGAGATGGTTTCCGAGCGTTACGGCAGTATTCGGGACTATGAAGCCCGGATTGTCATCCATTCCGGAAGTACCGAGATGTTCGGAACCGTAAGCCATCTTGCCCCATCCTTTCTGCGAATCGATTTTACCAAGCCCATGGAACAGGTTATTGCCTTTAACGGGGAAATGTTGACCATATACCTGCCCGAATACCGGGCCACCCTGAACCAGTCCATTACCCCCAGCCGCAGGTACTCCGGGTCCGCGGGGGCCAATCTGGCAAGCGCCCAGGGGCTGGCCCTGCTAAGGCGGAACTATATTCCTTCCTTTGTCACCGGTCCGGATCCCACGCCCCTGGAGACAGGGTCCGATGAAATGGTAGTAACCCTGCGCCTTTCCCGGCGGTCTGTCTCCGAAGGGTTCCGGGAGATTATCCTGAGCGTCAACCCTACTACCCGGATCATACGGCGCATAACCGGGAGAACCATCGCGGATGTCCAGGTCCGGTTCGATTTTTCCGATACAAAGATTAATCAAGGCATTCCGGAGCAGCGGTTTATTTATGATTCCCCTGCTTCGGCTAATAATTATAATAATTTTCTATTTAGTGATACCGATTAGTTTTACTAAACGAATCGGAGGAGGAATTCTGTGGAGTCCCTGGGGGATAAGTTAAAAACTGTTCGTGAAAGTAAGGGGTACACCTTTGATTATATAGGCCGGGAGACTAATATTGCCACCCGTTATTTAGAGGCCCTGGAAACCGAAAACTTTTCGGTGTTCCCCGGGGAGCCCTATCTGTTGGGTTTCTTAAGAAACTACGGCGAATATCTGGGCCTTGATGTGAATGAACTGCTTTCCCTGTACCGGGCGTGGAAGATTCAGGAACAGCCCATCCCGGTGGAACAGTTGCTCAAATCTCCGTCAAAGCTGCCCAAGATACTGCTCACCGTCTTCCTGATCCTTGCGGGTGTAGCCGTGGTGGGCGGCGGGGTATATTTCTTTATGAATATCCCCTGGAAAACAAATACCGCCGAAACGGCGGAACGTTCCGTGGTAGTGTATACCCTGGAGGGCAGTTTCCTCGAACAGCGTTTCTATCGGGGAGACTCCATTCTGATCCCCCTTGGTGGAAATCAGTACAAAATCGTCCTTTTCAATTTAGGGGAAGCGGTAACCATTGCAGCGCCCATGGGAAACATAATCCTGGATTTAGGCCAGGAGAGAAGCATAGATATCAACAGCGACGGCTTGGATGATATCCGGGTAGGCGTACAGGATTTTGTACGGAACGATCCCTCCATGGGGGTCCGGCTCCGGTTTGATATCAATGCTGATATGGGGATAATCAGCGAGGGTATTGGGGGTGAAGAGATTCTACCAACAGCCGCTATTGGCCTTGGAAATGACAGTGCCGCTAACAATCCTTCTAACATTAAGGAAATTTTTAAATCCGCCAATGCCTATCCGTTTACACTCCAGGCATCCTTCCAGGGTTATTGCATGTTCCGCTGGGAAATACTCCGGGAACGGGACCGGCAGGACCGGCAGGAACAGTACTTTGTCAGGACCGATGAGCTTGATATCCAAGCCCAAAACGGTATTCGTATCTGGGTGTCCAATGCCATGGCGGTAAAACTCCAGGTCATCGTTGCCGGAGAGACGAAGCCCCTGGAAATCGGCGGCGCCGGTGAAGTGGTGGTGACGGATATTCGCTGGGTTCGGGACGATGATGGCCGGTTCCGTCTGGCCCAGATCCGGATCGACTAACGGTGGCAAGCTACTTTCTCGATCCCTTTGGCTGTGTGAAAAACCAGGTGGACGCAGAAACCATGATGGCCGTTCTGGATCGGGCTGCCTGGTCTCGGGCGGAGGATGCTTCCGGCGCCGACCTTATCATCATCAATTCCTGCGGGTTTATCGAAAGCGCCAAACAGGAATCTATCAACGCTGTCCTGGCGTACCGAAAACAGTACCCCCATAAGAAGATCCTCCTCGCCGGCTGTCTGGCCCAGCGCTATCCAAAGGAGCTGGCCGATTCTCTCCCGGAAGCGGACGCCCTTTTCGGCAACACCGACCTCGCCGCCATCACTAAAACTGCGAACACAGTTACCGGAATAGATCAGGGGGAATTCGTAAGCGGTAATGAAGAAACCATTCCCCTATTAGGAGAGCGTCCCCTCCTTTCCCTGCCCGGGCAGGCCTATGTTAAAATCTCCGAGGGCTGTAATAACCGCTGTGCCTTCTGCGCCATTCCGGGCATACGGGGACCCCTGCATTCCCGGCCCATACCTTCTGTCTTGGATGAATGCCGCCGGCTCCTGGATCGGGGTATCCGGGAACTCTGCCTTATCGGTCAGGACTTAGGCTCCTACGGTTTCGATGCAGCCTCAGATCTACCGGAACTATTGGAAGCCCTGTCCTCCCTGGAAGGTCATTTCTGGGTACGGCTTCTCTACATACACCCGGATAATTTCCCCCGGCCCATCCTGGAGATCTGCCGCCGGGACAAACGCTTCCTCCCCTACTTCGACCTCCCCTTCCAGCATGGTTCCGCCAAAATACTCCGCGCCATGAACCGCCGGCATGACGCAGCCGCCTACCTTTCCCTGATAGCGGAAATCCGCAGCGTTCTTCCGGAAGCGGTGATCCGTTCCACCTTCCTTACGGGCTTCCCCGGGGAAACCGAAGAGGACTTCCGGGAATTGCTGGATTTCCAGGCCCGGGCGGAAATGGATTGGGTTGGAGTCTTTACCTATTCCCGGGAAGAGGACACCCCTGCGTATGATATGAAGCCCCGGATCGCCAAGAAAACTGCGGCCCAGCGGAAAGTCCTGATCGAAGAACTGCAGACGGCGATCACCGAAAAGCGGATGGATCGTTTCGTGGGGCGGACCATGGAAGTCCTGGTAGAGGAGGCGGTGGACGAAACCATCCACCTGGGCCGGCTCTACTGCCAAGCCCCGGAGGTGGACGGTTCCACCGTAATACGCTCGGACCACCCGCTTACACCGGGTACTTTTATACAGGGCAGGGTATTCGCCCGCGCGGGCTTTGATTTGGAACTATGCCCGTCATGATACCCTCCTATCTGGAAGCCCTCAACCCGGAACAGCGCCAAGCGGTGCTCCATACCGGGAAGGCCGCAGGGGACGCCCTTATGCATCCCCTGCTTATCCTCGCCGGGGCCGGTTCAGGGAAAACCCGGGTAATCACCACCAAAATTGCCTGGCTTATCCGGGAACAGGGAGTGGACCCACGGTCCATCCTGGCAGTTACCTTTACGAACAAGGCTGCCCGGGAAATGGCCGAACGGGCACGGATCATTGACGACCGGGCCGGCTTTGCCATGCTGCGGACCTTCCACTCCTTTGGCGCCTGGTTTCTCCGCCGCAACGGAAACCT
This sequence comes from Treponema primitia ZAS-1, assembly GCF_000297095.1. NCBI lineage: Bacteria > Pseudomonadati > Spirochaetota > Spirochaetia > Treponematales > Treponemataceae > Treponema > Treponema primitia. The sequence goes on from NZ_AEEA01000128.1 coordinate 59,570, forward strand.
GGAGGGCCTTGGTTCCAACTTTATCATCTATGATGATGATGATTCAGTCGCCCTGCTCTCCACCCTCCTGGAGGATCTCCCCAAGGCGGAGGTAAAACAGATCGCCCACGCCATCGCCCGGGCCAAGGACTATTTCCTCTCCCCGGAAGACCCGGAACTGGACCTGATAGATTTCCACCCGGAATTTCGCCGTTACTATACCCAATACGAAGATAAGCTGGCCCGGATAGGCAATGTGGATTTTGGGGATCTGATCAAGAAGCCCGTAGAAATACTGCGCTCAAACCCCGAGGTGGCCCGGCGTTTCCATGACCGTTTCTCTGTGATCCTGGTGGACGAATACCAGGACTCAAACATCGCCCAGTTTGAATTACTGAAGGAACTCTGCGGACCCGCCACGTATATTTGCGTAGTGGGGGATGACGATCAGTCCATTTACCGCTTCCGCGGGGCGGAGGTACGGAACATCCTGGAATTCCCCGACCGCTTTGCCGGCGCCGATATCATCCGGCTGGAACGAAACTACCGGTCCTTTTCCCCCATCCTGGATCTAGCCTCTTCGGTGGTGGACAAAAACGAAGGCCGTCTGGGGAAAACCCTGGTGGCCCATCGGGGGGTCGGCAAAACTCCAACCCTGGCCTTCCTTCCGGATCAGGATGCCGAAGCGGAATTCTGTGCAGAGCTGATCGAAAAATCCGTGCATAAAAAGGCTGCGGTCTACTCCGACTGGGCCATACTCTATCGTACCAATGCCCAGTCCCTTGGCTTCGAGACCGAATTCCTCCGGCGCCGTATTCCCTACCGGGTGGTGGGGTCCCTCAAGTTCTACGAGCGGGAAGAAATAAAGGACGCCCTGGCCCTGCTCTCCTTCCTGGTGAACCCCCGGGATGAAATCGCCTTCCGCCGGGTGGTGAACAAACCCGCACGGGGCGCCGGAACCGCCACGGTGGACCGCATCGTAGGGGAAGCTGCAGGAGGGGATCCGATACCCTCAGGAAACCCGGTCCCTTCGGGGGACCTGGCCGAGGCAGCCCGGCGGATCATGCCGGCCCTGCCTTCCAAAGCCCGCGCCGGGGTTTCTGCTTTCTTCAAAGCCCTGGAGGGGGGACTGTCCATGCTGACCCCGGAACCGCCGGAAAGTGCCGGGGATAACAACATTCTGATTTTTAATAGGAATACTGTGGAAGCAAGCGATGAGAATAACAACATTCTATATTTTAATAAAAAAACTGCGGAAGCAGCCGATGGAAAAAAGCGCCCCCGTAAGGGCAGCAAGAGGGAAGGCCTAAGCGCCGGTGAGGGGCTCTCGCCCTGTGTGGTGCGGCTCATTGATGATTCGGGGATTGGGGAGTACCACCGGACCCACGACGACATCACGGGGTTTCAGCGTATCGGCAATCTCCAGGAACTGGCCAATGCGGCGAGTATTTACCCCGCTACCCGGGCCGGGCTGTTGGAATTCCTGGAACATATTGAACTGGATCGTTCCATAGAACAGGAAACCGGAGATGAAGGGGAAAAAGGCACCGTAACGCTAATCACGGTACACAATACCAAGGGCCTGGAATTCCGCCGGGTAATCATGACCGGCATTGAACAGGGGATCTTCCCCCGGGACGACAAGCTTGGGGACGACCTGGAGGAGGAGCGCCGGCTCTTCTACGTGGGCGCCACCAGGGCCATGGATGAACTCTACCTGACTTCCTGCGCCATGCGCCGCATGTTCGGCCGTACCATGCCCATGAAACCGTCCCTTTTTATTGGGGAGGCGGATAAAAATGTTCTGCGAATCATAGGAAAGCCCCCCTTCGGCTTTGAAGGCCGGGGACTTCCTGACCAGAGCTCCGGCCGCAGGCCCGGGGTTCAGGGATCTGTAATCAAGCCCGTCTCCTCCTCGGATGGCCGGTGGAAAGTAGGAGACCGGGTATTCCACGACGATCAGGGTTACGGCGCCGTAACGGAAATCCGGGAAAGTGATGAGGGGCCGGTAATCCGGGTCAAATTTGAAACCGGGAAGGATACCCGCTTCCTCAGCCTCCACCAAAGTTCAGGGTATACGAAGATAGGTAACGATGATTAACGAAACCCTGTTACGCCGTGTCCCACCCATACTCCGGGCCCGGGACTTCCGCCTCTACACCCAGGACGGCCGCCGGCTGGTTGACCTCTGGCAATACGGCGGCGCAGCGATACTGGGCCACACCCCGGCGGGGCTTCTCCGGACCTTGAAAAATACCGCCCAGCGCGGCCTTTTCGCCCCCCTGCCCCACCCCCAGGAAAAGCGGCTGCTCAAGGCCCTGGCCACCCTGTTGCCGGGCATGACATTCCGGCTTTACCGCAGCGATACTGCGCTCCGTCACGCCCTGGAAGCCGGCGGTTTTCCCGAACCGGTTCTTTGGCGGCCGTTCCGGGACAGCGCCCTTCCACCGGACCAGCCCTGTATCCCGGTACTCCCCCTGCCCTGGTCCGATGCGCTTGGAGTACTGGCTGTGCCGCCGGAAACCGCCGCCGCTTTTCCTCCATCGGAAATTATCTCGGCGGTAATTCTGGCCGCCGCGACCCGTGGTGTCTACGACCTTATCGCCGCCACCCCGGCCCGGGGACAGGTGAGCTATCCCCGAATAGAGGAAGCCCTGGCAAACGAGGCCGCCGCCGGTAGATGGCTGCGGCAGGGCATATACCTTCACTGCAGCTTGCAACGAAGTTCCCCGCGCAGCCCGGACTTGAACGATGAAGCGTACGGAAAAATCTTTACACATTTTCTGGAACACGGCTTTCTTATCCCCCCGGATCAGAACCAGCCGCTTATATTGCCCTGGGTACTGTCGGCGGGGGAAGAATCGAAGCTGGCGGAGCTATTGGCTAAGGCTATTTGATCCGGTGAACCATATCTTGAATTTAAACCCCCAACTGATGATACTATATCCATGGATATTGGGGAGATACTCTATATATCGAGCCGGCTGTTTTTAGGAGCCCTGGCGGCTTTTCTTGCCATCATGCTTTGGTCAAAAACCAGGGATATGGCCTGGATGCTCATGGTTATCGGTACCATAGCGGCCTATGCTGAAATTGTGTACTCCATTCTCGGTCTATTCGGCATAACCCAGGGGACAGTACCCCTGGTAGGCTCCATCCCCTTACCCGCCCTGATACTGTCCAATCTACCAACCGGCTTCCTTATAGCCGCGTTTTTGGTTATGGTTATTCGTAAATTTCATCGTTAGTTTTTGGAGGATGTATGAAAGCATTGATTCTTGGAATTGTCATTATTGCGGCGGCGGTTTGTGCGGTTCTGCCTGCGGGCCTTGGCTGGTGGGGGGATGTATTGGCCTTTCTCCGGGGCGCTTTGCCGGTACTTGCGGCCCTTATCGGTCTTATCGCGGTATTTATCGGTATTGCGGATATCAAGGACCGGGCGGAGGCGAAAAAAGAGGAAAAAGAGAACCCTACTCAGGGGTCTTGACATTTTTTTCCATTTTATGCGATTATTGTATCTTACTCCGTATATTAATGAGAAGGTTATGTATGAAGACGATATTTGTAAAGCCCGCTGATGTAGAGCGGAAGTGGTTTATAATCAACGCCGAGGGCAAGGTTCTCGGCCGGATTGCGGCTAAGGCAGCTTCTATTGTCAGGGGAAAAGAAAAGGCTGTATATGCTCCCCACCAGGAAGTTGGGGATTTTGTGGTAGTGGTTAACGCTGAAAAGCTTGTGGTAACCGGTAGAAAGTTCCAGAACAAGCTATACCATCATCACACAGGCTATGTGGGTGGACTTAAGACCGTTACCTACGAAAAGTTATCTGCCCGGCACCCCTCATCCCCCCTGGAACTGGCGATTAAGGGTATGCTCCCCAAGGGTCCCCTGGGCCGGAAGCTGTGGAAAAACGTTAAGGTCTATGCGGGGACAGAGCACCCCCACGCGGCGCAGAATCCCCAGGCTATTGAGTTATAATTAGGCGTTATGCGAAACTCCGTTTCGCTTTGATCAAACTGTACGGCGTTTGCCGTACTAATTAGAGGTTATGTAGGTGATTAAGAATCTTGGTATCGGAACCGGACGGCGGAAGACCTCGGTTGCCCGGGTATATGTCCGGGATGGGGAAGGTAAAATAGTGGTTAACGGCAAGGAGCTGAACCAGTATTTTTCCCTCAGTGAACACGCCATGGTGGTACGTCAGCCCCTTATGGTGACCGCCAACGAAAATAAGTTTGACATTCTGATCAATGTCTACGGCGGCGGCCCCAACGGTCAAGCCGGTGCATGTCGTCATGGGCTTTCCCGGGCGCTCTGTCAGATTGATCAGACCAACTATACCGCCCTGCGGAGCAACGGTTTCCTTACCCGGGACTCCCGGATGGTAGAACGCAAGAAGTACGGTCAAGCCGGCGCCCGCCGCCGCTTCCAGTTCTCCAAGCGTTAAGCTAAGCTTGGGCTTAGGCCGCCTTCAATGGTGGTTGCATCCGTAAAAACAACCGAAACAAAGGCCGGTCCGGTAATCCTCCGAATCGGCCTTTCGGATGGTTCCTTATTTTCCCTCAACTCCGTCTATCTTCCCCACCCTTTCCAGGGTGAGGATTATTTTTGCCCAAACAAAGAAATCACCCCCGAAGAAGAAACGGCTCTCCGTTTTGCCGCAGACTGTTTCCGTGCCGAGCGCGCCGCCCTGCAACTGGTAGCCCGTGCCGAGCAAACCCGGGCAGGCATTACCCGAAAGCTGGAACAGCGTGGCCACGCCCTCTCCCCGGTCCGGGCCGCAGTCTCCTACCTAACGGACCTTGAAATCGTAGATGACCGCCGTTTTGCCGAACGCTGGATCCAATCCCGCCTATACCGCGGCACAGACAGTCCCTTCCGCCTCATCACCGCCCTCTGTCAAAAAGGCATAAGCCAAACCATCGCCAAATCCGCCTGTAAAACCATCCTGGACTTTGAAAAAGAAACCGCCCTCCTCCAAAAATACATAGCCAAAAAATACCCCCCCTCAGTTAACTCGGTCCGCCAGGACCGGTTCCTAAAACCCCAACTCAAGCGAGAAGGCTTTTCCCCCCAAGCCCTAGACTGGTACTGGGAAACCCAATAAAGCCCCCCATCCTGACACCCCAGCAAGCCCCCCCGGCCGGGAAATACCCCCTCTTCGCACCATATGACATAGCTTCGGGCATACCCGCTACCCAGCCTGCCGTTCCAGCATGCAACTCCGGCCGGGAAATACCCCCTCTTGTACTATCACCACCGTCGGGCGGGGGGAGGGGTACACCTGGCTTCATGTATATGGAATTCCCTGCCGGAGGAGACCCGCAGGGGCTCCATAGGCAGACTCTACATGCACATGAAGACGGGTGTACCCCTCCCCCCGCCCGTCTTTGCCGATAATCCAAAAAACCGGGGGTATTTCCCGGCTACTAGACGGAAGATTCCGCATCTGTTACCATACATTAGAAATTAAACCCTAAGGAATATATGACCACCGACGACGCCCACCCTTTCTCTTCATTTGGTTTATCCGATGACATTTTAGAGGCCCTGACCCGCAAGGGATTCACCGCCCCCAGTTCTATACAAAGCATAGCCCTGCCCCGTCTCCTGGCGGATCAGGGACATCTAATCGTAAAAGCACGGACCGGAACCGGTAAAACAGCCGCTTTCGGCATACCCCTGGTGGAACGGCTGCGGCAGAGCGGCCATGCCCCCCGGGCGCTGATCCTCACCCCGACCCGGGAACTTGCCCTCCAGGTTGCCAAAGAAATCGCCTCCCTGGCATCGTCCGCCATACCCCGGATCACCGCGGTGTACGGCGGAGCTTCAATCAGAACCCAGATCCTGGACCTCAAGCGGGGAACCGAGATTGTGGTGGGTACCCCGGGGCGTGTTATGGACCTCATGGACCGGAAGGTCCTGGACCTTTCCGCCGTTGACTGGTTCATCCTGGACGAGGCGGATGAAATGCTGGACATGGGCTTTCTTGAAGATGTGGAACATATCCTCAAATCGGTAAAAAGCGATCGCCGGGTGGCCCTTTTTTCCGCCACCATGCCCGACCCTATCTTGAAAATAGTTCGGGAACATATCGGCGCGGTGGATATCCTGGAGGATACCACCCCGGATGACGAAAAACCCCTGGTAGACCAGTACTACCTGGTACTCAAAAAAGAGGATCGCCTGGAAGCCCTGCGGCGTCTTATCGACAGCGCGGAAAGTTTTTACGGATTGATATTCTGCGCCACCAAGGCCGGGGCGGACGAACTATCCCGGCGGCTCACCGAGGGAGGCTATTCCGCGGAGGCCATCCACGGGGACCTTACCCAGGAAGCCCGGGAACGTACCCTGCGGCGTTTCCGCGCCCGGTACGGCTCTGCAAGCGGAGAAGTCTCCGCCCTGGTAGCCACCGATGTGGCCGCCCGGGGTCTCGACATAGAGCGGCTTACCCATGTAATTAACTGGGACCTCCCCAACGACCGGGAAACCTATGTCCACCGTATTGGCCGCACCGGCCGGGCGGGCAGGCGGGGGACGGCCATCAGCATGGCCCTGCCGTCGGAGCGGGGCCGCATCAGCCACCTTTCACACAATATTGAACGGACCCTGGGCAGTAAAATTACCTGGATGAAGGCCCCGGCGGTTTCGTCGGTAACCAAGGCCCTGGAAAACCGCATCCTGGGCGCCATCCTGGGGACCCTCCCGGACAGTGATACTGTTCCGGTGATCAGCGATACTATTCCGGCGCCAAATGATATCTTGGCAGCCAATCCTATCAACTCCGGTCCTGCGGATGAGCAGCCAATTCAGGCCGAAACACCGGCCGGGCCGACGCTGCCCCAGACCCGGCTGGGACGGAAACTGGTAAAAAAGCTCGGCGCGGAAACTGCGGTGGAAGCCCTAATCGCCATGGCCTTTGGGGAAAAGCTGGACCCTTCCCGCTACGGAACTATTACTGAACTTACCGAAGTCCCCCAGCGGGAACTGGATATAAAACAACGGGTTGGCAAGGGCAAACGATTCGCCCCGGCTGCGTATCCGGAGGGAAACCACGGGGGCGGGCCCAGGCGGAATGTACCCGGACCGGCCGCCGCCATGCGGAGCAAACACGGAGCGGTAAGATACGGAGGCGAGGACGGCGGTGAAAGCCCCCTGCACGGAGCACGGGTATATGTGGGCTTGGGACGCCGCCATGGCGCTACCGCCCGCGACGTAGCGGGACTGCTGATGCGCGCCGGTGGCGTACCGGGCCGGCTGGTGGATTCCATCGAAGTAAAGGATTACTGTGCCTTTGCTACCCTTCCGGAAGACGCCGCACGGCGGGCCTGCGCCTTTTCCCAAAACACCCCGAGCGACCCGACCATAAAGCCCGCATCCCCCGGTACGTATGCCGAAGCTTCCCATGGCGGTTCCCCACACCGCGGACGGCGCTAAAAACAGTACTACCGAATAAAGTTCGTCGGCGTGGTATCTTCCTGTTGAGCGGCGATTTCGGCGATCCCCTCTTTTGCGACGGCCCTGAGCATCCATGCCATATTCTTCCCCAGGGTACGCATGATCTGCATACCCTCCTTATCCTGCCGTACTTCCTCCGGGGTAAAACCATGGGTGGTGTTCCAGTACTGGGAAGAAACCACGGGCATACGGGAAATGGTAAAATATTTATTAAGCCGTTCAAAGGCGGCAGTCCCCCCGCCCCGGCGGCAGTTTACCACCGCAGCGGCAGGCTTAAAAGCAAAGAGCTGGGATTTCATAAAAAACATCCGGTCCAGGAAGGCGCAGAGGGCGCCGTTTGGTCCCGCATAATAAACCGGCGAACCAACAACCACCCCATCCGCTTTGATGAGTTTTTCTACGCAGGCATTTACCCCGTCATCGTTGTAAACGCACCGGGCGGTTTTTGCACAGCCTCCGCAGCCGGTACAGCCGCGGATAGGTCCATCACCGATATGAAAATATTCTGTCTCAATACCGGCGGCTTCAATCTGCCCCGCTACCTCCGCAAGGATAGTATAGGTACAGCCCTTTTCATGGGGGCTCCCGTTGATTAAAAGTACACGCATAACACCGCCTTTCTATTTAAGTAAATAATTTTCCTGAAGATATGGTTCCATGGCTTTGAAAAAATTATCAGCCATGATCTCATATCCCACTGTATCGGGATGAATAGTATCTGACATATGAACTCCCCATACACTGTCCCAAATATTACTAATCAGTTTTACATCGTTTTGAGATGCAAGTGCGTTAAACATTGCATCATATTGTTTTATCATCATTCTTTGAAAAGTACCATTGGTAATTCCAATACTATTAGCCACTGATTTTACAACATCTTCGGTATAAAATTTTACCAGGAATATTGTAATATTTCTAGCTTTGAGTTTAGTTATAATTTTCTGCAAATTACTTTTTATCTCTGCCAGTGCAGAAAACTGAAGCTGAAATAAATCGTTTGCGCCAAGCTCAACTATCACAATACGGGGATTTTTTGAAAGAACATCCTCATTTATACGGCCTAAGGCGTCTGCCGTCGTATCCCCGGAAACTCCGGCATTTATAATAGGCATGTTTATTTTTTCCTGCAGATACGCCGGATAGGATTTTGTTTTGTCATCCTTCCCCGGGACACTTGCTCCATGACCGGCGGTAAGACTATCGCCAAGAAAAACTAACGGCCTGTCTTCTTTATTACTCGTAGTCCCATTGTCACAGGAAGTAAAATTTAATCCGCTTATAACCCCAATAATGATGGTGTATAGTATAATCTTTACCTGTCCATGATACATTACAACGCCTTAATAATCGCCTCCGCGGCTGCACGGCCATCGGAGATAGCCCGGACCACCAGGCTGGCGCCGTTTCGGGAATCTCCGGCAGCCCAGATTTTTGGGTTGGATGTGTGGAACGTGCCCGTGGTACGGATATTGCCGCGCTCGTCGAGTTCCAGGCCGAAGTCGGCCACGGCGCCGTTCTGGACCACGTGGGTAAAGCCCATGGCCAGCAGCACTAAATCTGCGTCGATATCGAAATCCGAACCACTTACTTCGGACATGGTAAAGCGGCCGTCTTTTTCGGCCCAGTCTACCCGGCAGGCCCGTATGGCGCTTAACTTGCCGTTATTCCCTGTAAAAGACTTGGTGTTGACGGACCAGAGCCGTTCACCCCCTTCCAGATGGGAGCTTGAAGTCTTGAGGACCTTGGGCCACAGCGGCCAAGGTTCAGCGTCAGGACGGTGTTCCGGGGGCTTGGGAAGTACCTCAATCTGGGTAACCGCTAGAGCCCCCTGACGGTTGGCGGTGCCCACGCAGTCAGAACCGGTGTCGCCGCCGCCTATGACCACCACCCGTTTCCCGTATGCGGTGATAGGTTCAAGACCCGTAACTTCGCCGCTGAGAACACGGTTCTGGAGGGAGAGGAAATCCAGGGCCTGGACTATGCCGGAATTTTCCCGGCCCGGAAGTTTTACATCCCGTGGTTCACGGGCGCCTATGGTAAGAAGCACCAGATCGTAGGAAGACTCCAGTTCCTTAGCGGAAATGACCTTGCCCCCCTCTACTCCATCGGCGTCCTTTGCACCAAAGCCGTAACGGGCGGAACCGATCCGGGCGCCGGTTTTGAACTCGACCCCCTCGGCTGCCATAATCCTGATACGCCGGTCAATAAAACTCTTATCCAATTTGAAGTCCGGAATGCCGTAACGGAGATAGCCCCCCAGTTTTTGTGCGCCTTCGTAAACAGTAACGCTGAAACCAGCCCGGTTAAGATAATAGGCGGCGGAAAGCCCCGCAGGACCGGCGCCGACCACGGCCACCTTCTTGCCGTTACGCACCCGGGGCGGACGTGGAATTACCAGGCCCAGTTCGTAGGCCTTTTCGATGATGGCAAGTTCGTTCTGTCTGATGGTTACCGGTTCGTCGTTGGAACCCAGGACGCAGGAGGCTTCGCAGAGGGCGGGGCAAACCCGGCCGGTAAATTCCGGAAAGGGGTTCATGTGTTCCAGAGCCGCCCAGGCGCCGGCCCAGTCACCCCGATAGAGGCGGTCCTGCCATTCGGGCATCACGTTGGAGACCGGGCAGGCCCAATGACAGAAGGGTACCCCGCAGTCCATACACCGGGCCGCCTGCAAGCGGCGTTCGTCATCGGAAAGTAGTATTTCTACTTCACTGTAGTCGTTCACCCGCTCTTCCACAGGCCGGTAACCGGAAACTTTACGCTTTATCTTTAAAAATCCCTTTGGATCACCCATACATCCCTCTCTTATTGTTTTTTATACACGGTCCGCAATTTCTTCCCGTTCCCGGATATCATAGAGTTTCCGGTCCAATTCCGCCAGTTTCATCTTCTGGAGAGCCATCTTATATTCCACCGGGAGTACCTTTACAAACTTCGGCTTATATTCCCCCCAATTGTCAAAAATATTTTTGGCATAGGACGAACCGGTCCAATAGATATGCTGTTCAATCTGCTGCCTGACAAAATGTTCATCCTCTTCGTTGTCCAGGCCGGACAGCTCCACCATACCTTTGTTGAGGAAGTACTCGAAGTCACCCTTTTTGTCCAGTACATAGGCGATACCACCGGACATACCGGCGGCAAAGTTTCTGCCCACGGTTCCCAGAACAATGATCCGGCCGCCGGTCATGTACTCCGCCGCATGGTCCCCGGCGCCCTCAATAACCGCGGTAGCCCCGGAGTTCCGTACGCAGAAACGTTCCCCCGCAACCCCGGCGGCGTAGAACTCCCCGGAGGTAGCGCCGTAGAGCAGGGTGTTACCCACAATGATGTTCTCGCTGGTCTCAAAGCTGGAACCCTTGGGAGGCGCTACCACGATACGGCCGCCGGAAAGGCCCTTGCCCAGGTAGTCGTTGGCGTCCCCGGCCAGGCGGAAGGTGATTCCCTTGGCGAGGAAGGCGCCGAAACTCTGACCCGCGGATCCCGTAAAGTCGATGGTGATAAAGTTTTCCGGAAGCCCCTGTCCGCCGAAACGTTTGGAAACCTCATAGGAAAGCATGGTCCCCACCGCCCGGTCGGTATTGCGTACCGGCAGGGATAGTGCTATGGGGATCTTTCCGTCCAGGGCGGAGGAACACTTTTCGATAAGCTCCCGGTCCAGGACCGTAGCAATCTTGTGGACCTGATCCTCAACGCAGCTGTGCGCCTGACCACCGGGTATAAAGGAGGGACCTTCGGGTTTGTAGAGTATGGCCGAAAGGTCAACCCCGGCGGATTTCGCCTTGTCACTCTTCCGTTCCACCAGCAGATCCGACCGGCCCACCAGTTCATCAAACTTTCTAATGCCCAGGGAGGCCATGATTTCCCGAACCTCCTCGGCGATAAAGCGGAAGAAGTTGATCAGGTACTCGCTTTTGCCGGTAAAGCGTTTCCGCAGTTCCGGGTCCTGGGTGGCTACCCCCATGGGACAGGTATTCTCGTGGCACTTCCGCATCATCACACAGCCCATGTTGATCAGGGTGGAGGTACCAAAACCGAATTCTTCGGCCCCCAGCATTCCTGCGATCACCACATCCCGGCCGGTTTTAAGCTGGCCGTCGGTCTGAAGCCGCACCCGGCCCCGGAGGCCGTTTTTTACCAGAACCTGGTTGGTCTCCGAAAGACCCAGTTCCCAGGGAAGCCCCGCGTGGCGGATGCTGCTCTGGGGACTCGCTCCGGTGCCGCCGTCGTAACCGGAGATGAGGATGTTGTCCGCGTGGGCCTTGGCGACCCCGGCGGCAACGGTACCCACCCCGCTCTCGGATACCAGCTTGACGCTGATCCGGGCCTGGGGGTTGGCGTTCTTCAGATCGAAGATCAGTTCAGCCAAATCTTCTATAGAGTAGATATCGTGATGAGGGGGCGGACTAATCAGGGTAACCCCGGCGGTGGAGTGCCGGACCTTGGCGATCATGGCGTCCACCTTATGCCCCGGAAGCTGGCCGCCCTCGCCGGGCTTAGCGCCCTGGGCAATCTTAATCTGGAGCTCCTGGGCGTTGGCCAGGTACTCGCTGGTAACCCCGAAACGGGCGGAGGCTACCTGCTTGATGGCGCTCCGCAGCCAAGTACCATCGCTCTTAACCGCAAAACGTTCCGGACTTTCACCGCCTTCGCCGGAATTGGAACGACCGTGGATGGAGTTCATCGCCTTGGCTATGGTTTCGTGGGCTTCCTTGGAGATGGAACCAAAGGACATGGCCCCGGTGGTGAAACGCTTCATTATTTCTTCCACGGACTCCACTTCGTCAATGGGAATTGCTGAACCGGGGGCAAAGTCCAGGAGACCCCGAATAACATGGGGCGCCTGGTTAAACTTGTTCACCAGGGTGGAAAATTCTTTGAATTTTTTATAGTTCCCGGTACGGGTAGCCCATTGGAGGAGGTAGATGGTTTCGGGGTTCCATGCGTGCCGTTCCCCGTACTTCCGCCACCGGTACTGGCCGTCGCCGGCGAGGAGATAATCCACCCCCTTTGGTTCACCCCCGGTCTTATCCAGGAATTCCCGGGCTGCCCGGTAGTGGTCCAGAACTTCCGCTTCCAGTTCTGCAAAACCCGCTCCGCCGATACGGCTGGGGGTGCCCCGGAAACATTTGTCTATCACCGCTTTGCCAAGCCCGATGGCCTCAAAAATCTGGGCGCCCCGGTAGGACCGGAGGGTACTGGTCCCCATTTTGGACATAACCTTGAGCATGGCCTTGTTAAGGCCCTTGATATAATGCTTCTTCGCCTCGGGAAAACTCCCGGTACGGTTCCCATCGGGACCGGCGCAAAGGGCGGCAAGGGCAGCCAATGCACCGTAGGGAACCACCAGGTCCACGCCGTAGCCGAAGAGCAGGGCGAAATGCATAGGTTCCCGGGGTTCCGCGGATTCCAGAATAATCGACAGGTTCATCCGCAGACCCCGTTCGATAAGGCCGTGGTGTACCGCCCCGGTTGCAAGCAGGGCCGGTATAGCACTGCGGCCTCCGGCTAGACCGGAGGTCAGGCTTGCCCGGTCGGAGAGGATCAGCAGGGTAACGCCGTCCTTGACCGCCGCAACCGCCTGGGCGATAAGGGTTTCCAGGGCCGCTAAGAGGGCGCCGGGAACTCCGTCCTTCACTTCAAAGGTGGCGTCCAGGGTTTGGGACTTAAAATCACCGCCGATTTTTTTAAGGGTTTCCAGATCCGCAGGGGTCATAATGGGGTTGATAACCTTGATCCGCCGGCAGTGGGATTCGGTTTCGTCCAGAAGGTTTTTCTGGGGGCCGATAAAACTGGTCAGGGTCATCACCAGGTCTTCCCGAATGGAATCTATGGGCGGGTTTGTTACCTGGGCAAAAACTTGCTTGAAATAAGAATAAACCCGCTGGCTCCGGTCGGAGAAAACTGCGATAGGGGTATCGGTTCCCATAGAACCGGTGGGTTCCTGGCTGGTTTCCGCCATAACCAAAAGCAGTTTTTCCCGGTCTTCCCGGGAATAGCCAAAGGACTTTTCCAGATAGAGGAGTTTGGCGTCGGTATCTACCCCGGGGTCTAAAAAGGCTTCCGCCGTACCGCCATCCCCCAGTTCCTGCTTCAGGGTGATAACCTGTCTGGCCACCCAGTCGGCGTAGGGCTTAGCCTGGAAAACCTGGCGTTTCACTTCGTTGTCGGGGATGATCCGGCCCTCGGACATATCTACCAGGAGGAGTTTCCCCGGACGGAGCCGGCCCTTGTAAGCCACTTCCTCGGGTTTAAAGTCCTGAACCCCGGTCTCGGAGGCCATGACGATGAGATCATCCCTGGTGATGGTGTAACGGGAGGGGCGGAGACCGTTACGGTCCAGGGTCCCCCCCACAAAGCGGCCGTCACAGAAAACCATGGAGGCAGGGCCGTCCCAGGGTTCCATAATGCTGGCGTGGTATTCGTAAAAAGCCTTTAAATCCTGGGGTATGGGGTTCTTATCGTTCCAGGATTCGGGGATAAGCATCATCAGGGCATGGGGGAGGCTGCGGCCGGACATGACCAGCAATTCCAGGGCATTGTCAAAGCTAGCGGAGTCGCTCTGGTCCGGCTCTATCACCGGGAGTATGTCCTTCAGGGCCTCACCGAAGCGGGGATGGGAAAACAGGGCTTCCCGGGCGGCCATCCAGAAACGGTTCCCCCGGACGGTGTTGATTTCGCCGTTGTGGGAAACGATACGGAAGGGCTGGGCCAGGGTCCAGTTGGGGAAAGTGTTGGTGGAGAACCGGGAATGGATCAGGGCCACCGCAGTCTTTATCCGCTCATCCTTGAGTTCCGGATAGTAATCCTTGAGCTGGGAGGACATGAGCATACCCTTGTAGACAATGGTTCGGGAGGAAAGGGAGGGTATATAGCCCTTGTTCCCGGCATTTTCCAGGGATGCATCAAGGCGGATACGTTTTTCCAGCTTCTTTCTGAAGATATAGAGGGCGAATTCCAGATCCGCCCCCCCGCCAAGGAAGATCTGCCGTATTACGGGCTCCGCAGCCCGGGCGATAGCGCCGATAGCCTCGCCATTGGTGGGCACATCCCGCCACCCCAGGACCTTTAGACCCAGGCCGGCAGCGGTTTCTTCAATATACTTAACGATTGTAGACCGGTTTGATTCCGCTTTTTTATCATTCGCCGGGCCGGGGAGAAACACCATACCCGTTCCGTAGCTTCCCGCAGGGGGAAGATTGGGGATAAACCCCTTGTAGAAATCATGGGGTATCTGTAAAAGCACCCCGGAACCATCGCCGGTCTTGTTATCCGCGCTTTCCGCACCCCGGTGTTCCATCCGTTCCAGGACCTCAAGACCCCGTTTCAAAATATCATGGGAAACACGGCCCTTAATATCCGCTACAAAACCTATACCGCAGGCATCATGCTCGTCTTCTTTCCGATACAAACCCTTGGGACACTGATCAGCCCCTTCCTCATGTTCGCCCATGACGGCTCCTTAAAAAAAACAATTCCCATGAATATACAAAAAAACGGGTTTTTATGCAATATACGATACGAAAGCCAAAAAAAACCGCCGCCGAAAAGGAGGAAAACGGCGGCGGCGAAAAAAAATATGGAGGAGTTCTAATATAAAAGACACAAATAGGAGGATAAGGTTACAAAAAAATGAAAAAATACCTGGTAAAAAAGGGGCTTAAACATCCTTAGGCTTTTAAAAATCCGCTCTTTATTTTTTTTAAAATTCTCCTTCCATACTAAAGTATTTTTCCTCCCCGTCCCCTAACAGGGGGTAAATCGGGACAGATCGGTCCCCAATTTTTAGGAGGGAAAGCAATTGGGTGTGAATACCAAGTACAAAGATAGCGTTTTTACGAAACTCTTTAACGATGAGGACAGTCTACGAGAGCTCTACACTGCCCTGAAGGGTATTGATTATGATCCGGCCATACCGATAACCATAAACACCCTGGAGGATGTTCTCTACATGGACCGGATCAACGACCTGTCCTTTACCGTAGGGGACAAACTGGTATTCGTAATAGAACACCAGTCTACCCTCAACAAGAACATGCCCCTGCGGTTTTTGTCGTATATTCCCCGGGTTTATGAAAAAATAATCGCGCGCCGGGCTATATATAAAAATGCCCTGGTGAAGATACCCAAGCCCGAATTCGTCGTTCTCTATAACGGTTTGGAAAAAATGCCGGAAAAGTGGGAACTACGGCTTTCGAACGCCTTTACGGGCTTGGAAGCGGGTGAAAAAACCTCCCTTGACCTGATTGTCACGGTGTATAATATTAATTATGGACAGAACATGGAATTGCTCCGAAGAAGCGAGAATCTGGCGGGCTACGCGCAGTTTGTCGCAAAGGTACGGGAAAATGCGGCTATGCCCTTGGAACAGGCGGTAACTGAGGCGATCCGGTATTGCATAAAAAACCGGATACTGGCGCGGTTTTTAGAAGAATATGGATCGGAGGTAACAAATATGATGTTTGGCGAATGGGACTGGGACGAGGCAAAGGAAGCTTGGCAGGAGGAGGCCCGGGAGGAAATGGAAGCGAAATACCAGCCCATACTGATAGAAAACCGACAGGCATTAGCGGAAAAGGACTGTGCAATCCAGGAACTTAGGCGAAAGTTGCAGGAAGCCGGGATAGATAGTTAAACCTAGGGCTTATTTTTCCTCCCTACCCCCTATGGACCCCTTAACTTAGTTTCGAGAACGCACAATACGAGGTATGGGGGCCTGTTGTGCGTTCTCCACTTCCTAGGGGGGCCATAGGGGGCCTTTGCCGCATAACGATGCATACCGCTTGGCGCTTAGTCAAGCATAATTTGGCGAACCGGCCCGGTGAAGCCATGCGCCCAAGAGGCACGAAAGCACACTTACAACTAGTACGGAGTGGGGTGTCAGGAAGGAAACGTATGGAGGGACCCTCTGGGAGGCCCCATACGTTTCCTTCCTGACAGGCCCCCCCTTACCATTTGTGTGCTTTCGAAAACCCAGTAGCGCATGGCTTCACC
>NZ_AEEA01000129.1 GCF_000297095.1 Treponema primitia ZAS-1
ACCCTCTTTCAGGTGGACTTCCCGCTCCGCCAATTGAATGTCGTTTGCTACCATCATCTTAACTAACTCCGGAAGCTGCACCTTCGGTTCCCAGCCGAGCTTTGCCTTTGCCTTGGAAGGATCCCCAATAAGCAACTCAACCTCCGCCGGTCGGAAATAACGGGGATCAATTTCTACCAATACCGTTCCTGAACTGGCGTCTATCCCTTTTTCCTCAACGCCGTTACCTTCCCACTTTAAAACAATTCCCGCTTCCTTAAACGCCATGCTGATAAAATCACGGACCGTTGTGGTTACTCCGGTTGCCATCACATAGTCATCCGGCTCTTCCTGCTGCAGCATAAGCCACATAAGCTCCACATAATCCCCCGCAAAGCCCCAGTCCCGCTTGGAGTCGAGGTTACCCATAAAGAGCCGGTCCTGCAGTCCCAGTTTGATGCGGGCGGCGGCACGGGTGACCTTGCGGGTCACAAAGGTTTCCCCCCTAAGGGGGCTTTCATGATTAAAGAGAATGCCGTTGCTGGCGTGCATCCCGTAGCTCTCCCGGTAATTGACGGTTATCCAATAGGCGTAGAGCTTTGCACAGGCATAAGGGCTTCGGGGATAGAAGGGGGTGGTTTCCTTTTGGGGAATTTCCTGGACCTTGCCGTATAACTCCGAGGTTGAGGCCTGATAAAACCGGACCTTCTTTTCCAGGCCAAGAATCCGGATTGCCTCCAGCAGGCGGAGGGTACCGATGCCGTCATCGTCCGCGGTATACTCGGGTACTTCAAAAGAAACCTGCACATGGCTTTGGGCGCCCAGGTTGTAGATTTCATCGGGTTGGACGTACTGGATAATACGTATTAGGTTTGAAGTGTCGGTCAGGTCCCCGTAATGAAGGATAAAATGTTTATTCTTGACATGGGGGTCCTGGTAGAGGTGGTCAACACGCTGGGTATTGAAGCTGGAAGAGCGGCGTTTGATGCCGTGGACCTCATAGCCTTTCTTCAAGAGAAATTCTGACAGATACGCTCCGTCTTGTCCGGTCACACCGGTGATGAGGGCCGTTTTCATTAATAAATTCCTTTCTCACTTAATTAATTAAACAGGACTTGGTGATGGGGACGATTTTTATTAAAATCAATATCCTGAAAAATTATCTACAGATAAAAGCGATGGATTACAAGGAGACTTATATGTTTTTGCTCTAATAAACTGAGATAATTTATATATTTTTTTCAAAAATATTGTGAATTTCAATGGCTCTAAACTGTTAACTTCCCAAGCATGTTTATCTTCAATTAGAGCATTAATTCTTGATTTTATCCCCGAATTGCTCACACCACCTATTCTCATATAAACAAGAACTTTAGGTAAATAAGATATAGAAATAGAATATTTTTCAAGAAGACGTAATAATATTTCGTAGTCGGCAGCACTGCCGCAATCAAGGCGAAAATTACCATATTTTATATAGATTTCTTTTTTAACAAAGAAAGACGGGTGAGGTATCATCCATCCGGATTTAAATGATTTTCGTTCTCCTGATTTCCAATAACGATAGGGTTTATTATTCTTTACATAAAGCAAATCTCCATATACAGCATCGCTTCCAGTTTTATCAAATTCTCTGCTTATGAAATATAAAACATCATTAGCTGAATAACAATCATCACTATTTAATATCCCAATAATAGTACCAGTTGCAATTTCAATACCCTTATTCATCGCATCATATATACCGGCATCAGGCGAAGAAATATATTTAATTATTTTAGGGTATTTCTCCGCATATTCTTTAATTATATCCAAAGTACCATCTACTGAAGCGCCATCTACAATAATATATTCTAAATTAACATCAACTTGAGATAGCGCAGATTTAATCGTATTACGCATTGTTATAACGCTATTATAACAAACAGTTACTATTGATATTTTCATTTATGTCTTATTGCTTATTAAATTAATTATTTCCATTGCAAATTTATGAATATTACTGTTATAGTTATGGGAAACAACGTCTTTCATATTGCAAAGGCAAGATAACATTTTATTAGCTAGATCATCAGGATCTTTAGGGTTAAAAAAAGAGCAATTATTAATTATCTGCTCCCTATGTAAAGGTATATCTGAAACTAAAATATATTTATTTAAAGCTTTTGCATCTTCAACAACAGTACTCCAACCCTCAAACAATGAAGGCTGAATTATACACACAGCATTATTCATTATCTGCAGTTGTTCATCACGATCAATAAAACCTAAAAATGATACAGAACTATCAATATCCTTTTCTTCGACAAAGTTTTGCAACATGGTAAAATATTCGGGGTTTCTATTATCATATTCTTTGCCGGTAAAAATAACCTTTAGTTCAATACCATTCCTCTTCAATATATCAATTGCTTGTAAAACAATAACCTGATTCTTATGCCTCCAAAATTGGTTGGGTGATATAAAATATAATTGAGGCAAATTATATTTTATTTTTAAAGCAAAGAAATCTACTGTTTTATATTGATCCCCTATTATACTGACAAAAGAAATAATTTCTGTTTTATTTTTAGCCCGGGGGTAAAACATCTTAAAATCTGCCAGTGCAGTAGAGCTGCTAAAAATAATTGGATATCCTTTTCGGATCATCAATAACCTATTCCAGTGACGTAAAGTACATTCAAATACTCGAAAAAAATGCGGTAAATATCGATCTTGAAAATCTGGGATCCAATAATATGCAGATTTTATATTGTTTGTATTAATATGTGTAGCAAACGGATAAACAAAGTCTATTTTTTCTAAAGGTAATTTAATTTCAAAAAGACCACGATAAAAAAATAAATCACTTATAATATTTATTATTTTCTTTAAAAATGATAATTTAATATTGGTTTCTAAAAATTCTATATAAGGATAATTAATCGCTTTAATAGCATCTAATCCAATTTTATATTGATGAATAATCGTTATCTTTGGTTTCACTCCATTATCCGATAGGCTATTTAATGCCTTTATTATATTAAGAACATAATAAGTACCTCCTATCCAAGTTTCATCAAAATTATAAAGTAATGTTAAATGTTTTCTTTCAGCCACTTTGCCAACTCTTTTATTCCCATTTCCAGACTGTAATTATTAACAAACCCATAGGAGGTTAATTTATTTATATCAGATCGCCAATTTATAGGATCACCTTCTCTAATTTGTTGGTTAAAAATAATATTGATATTATCCCTGATATTTTTACATAACAATGTAGCTGCTTCTTTAATAGTAGTCTCTATTCCTGACGATATATTTATTGCTTCACTGTTAAATTCTGCGAATTTTATAATATGATCAATGGCTCTTACCAAATCTTCTATATAGATGAAATCTCTAGATTCATTTCCCGTGCCAAATAATTCTATATTATCACTATTTTTCACCTTTTGAAATATATCCCAGAATATTTGTTTCCTTAAACCCACGCCATAAACAGAGAATATACGTAAATTTATGGTTTGAATCCCATATAATAAAAAGAATTCTTTGCTTATAATCTCTGCCTGCTGTTTATGCCACCCATATGGAGAGATTGGGTTCATCATCATATCTTCGCTTATAGGCAATTTTTTAGGACTACCATAGACAGCAGCCGACGATAAATTTATAAACTTACATTTAGAATTAAATTGCCGTAAAGAGTTAAGTATCCTAAAAACATTAACGGTATTAAGATGATAATCCTTCAATGGATTAACAAATGATTCGGGAACGTTTGCAGCACCAGAACAATTAACACAAACATCAAATTGCTGCGCCTTAAATATTACTGAAAAATCTGGGCTTATTGTGTCTATTGAATAATACTTATTATTATTTTTGGAATCAACAACTATATCTGACTCCCAAACATCATTATTTTGTTTTGAAAAATAAGAAACGCAATGAGAACCAATAAAACCTTTTGAACCGATAATGATTATTTTCATATAACTAATTATTGTGTCAGAGCCTATTTCCAGTTACCAAAGCAAATATTTTTGGTAATTTTTTTCGAATTATTACGCCAATAGTTAAAAACAGTGTTGTTCCAAATATCGCAATACAGAAATATTGTAACAATACACCGGCCAATCCGGATATTGGAATAATTCGCATATAAAGTTTATTCAACACAAGCAAATAGGGTAAATGAATAGCAAAAACAAAAAACGAGTATTTCTCCAATTTTTTAAGAAACTCATATAGATATTTTTTTCTTACAAGAAACCAAGATAATCTTATTAAGAATATACATCCAAGGAAAGTATTAATAGTATGAATTTGTGGGACATGCTTATTAAAAAATAATTCAATACATAATGTTAACAAGCAGACAACGGCTAATTCTATTATATTTATTTTATCGATTTTTCCTTCATTTAATGAATATTTTACAATATAATAACCCAATGAAAAAAACAATAATCCACTAGTTGATACTATATAAATATTTATATCGGTTAACCATATTATAAAAAAAAATATGAATGTTCCTAATGGAAACAAATCGATCAATTTTTTTATCACTAAAAATAACAGATCCAGAATAAATAAATCTCTTAGAAACCAAAACTGACCAACAAGTGGATAGCCTTGTGCCATCGGTGTGAGTTTTCCCCAAAACACATCTATCCAATCAAGTACTCCAAATTGACGAATTAAAGTTCTAGGTGTTGTAAAATATATTTTTGTAAATGAGAAACTTTGAGCTATATAAAAGAACAAAATGGCTAATAAAGTCCAGATAAAATATGGCAATAAAATAGAGCGGCATTTTTTTTTAACTACAATAATAAATTTTATTTCTTTGGCATATATTAAATAACCAGATAATAAAAAATAAGTTGGAAGGATAGTCGTATAAACAATTATCCCTATTAATTGCTGTATTTTGAGTATTATAATATGTTGATATTCGTTCATCGCAAGATTGTCAACAAAATGTAATTCCGTTATATTATTGTGTATTAGTAAAATAAAAAATACAAGAATAAATCGTAATGCAATTATTCTTTTTGATATATTTTCATTTATTTCCATAAAAATTTCCTTTTATTATAAATACTTTAAGGCAAAACGCTCAAGAAAGTATTTGCTACAATTTCTGGTGTAATTTTTTCAGATAATTTTCGACTATTATATGACATTTCTACAAGTCTTTTTTCACTGGCATCTATTATTTTTTCAATTGCTAACTGTATTTCAGAAACATTGCCTGGTTTAAAAGTATAACCATTATAGTTATTTATAACAAAATATGGCACAGCACCACATATGTCCGATGCTAATATCGGTAATCCGCCGGTGGCAGCCTCATGTAATACCAAGGACCATTGCTCTTTTATGGATGGCAGGACAAAACATCCTGCATTTTGAATGTATTTTGTTAATACTTCTTGATTTGCATAATCTTTTATCTCAACATTCTTATTTTTTATTAACACATTCTTTTCGGGTCCATTACCTATTAAAATCAATCGCCATGATTTTCTATCGCTTATTGCATTCCAGGCTTCTATTAAATATTTTAACCCCTTTTCCGGAGAAAACCTACCTATATAAAGTATATTTTTGGGGTATGATCTCTCTTTTTGCACTATGCTTATTTTTCTAAAAAGTTCTGTATCAGCTGAAAGATTATGCATTAAAATATTTTGAGCATGAAAACCCAGTCGGTGAGCATATTCAAATTGCCATAAACCAGATACTTGAATGTGCGAAAAACATTTTCTATGCCAGAAAGGCGACGCTATGATATTAAGCCATTGTTTACCACCACGCCAATAAGTATCAGAACCAGAAACTACCGGAATAGATAAATATTTTCTAGTTTTTCGACATACAGACATATAATCTTTATCTATCCAACCAGAAGTATATATTATTGTTGGATCCAAATTTTTAATCGTTAAAAATAATTCATTTACTGTCTTGAAATCAGACTTTTTATAATAATATACATTCTCAATTTCCGGAGGGATATAAGGAGTTAAGATTTTTTTGTCCCAGTGAAAAACATGAATAGCAACATTTTTCCGTTTCAACAGCTCATGAAATATTGCTATATTATAGGGTTGAATTTCTGTATAAAGATATATGATATTAATTTTCAAAATAGCTCACCATATGTCAGAGTATAAATACAATTATGTATCTTTAACATTCTCTTTTAAATTACATATTCATATTTTTGCAGAGAATCTATTAAATATTGAACACGAATATTCCAGTAAGCATTTTCTTTAGTAAAGTTATAATTTTTATCAACTTAATATTAAAAAATATTAATATTTTTTTAGAATTTCATTATTTATAACAGAACTATACCTGATGAGATCTATAAATTCTTTAGGATCCCCTCTCAATATTATTGTTCGAAAAAGTATACATTCCTAATCAGGAAAATGTGTATACAAAATATTCAAAGTATTTTCTATTAATTTCAACTTTTTAAAATTATTCCGTACTAGGGAAATGATTTTCATAAATTTATACATATTTATCATTTGCCTATAAGATCTTTTATAATTTAATCCAAATACCTTATGAATATATTCACTTGATTGTAAACCCATTATCACCTGTTTATCAGAATTCACCCTGTTCTCAATAGGATGAATATATGAAATATTCTTGTTATATAAGAATTTACATTTCTTTATCTTACAAGCAATTGACAAGTGAATATATTTTTCTTCACCATATAAAAATATATTTTCATTAAAATAACCTATATTTTCTATTATTTCTTTTCTAATTGCAAAACAAGCTCCACTAAAACAACAATGTTTTTGATTATAAATATTTAACAATTTATATATTTTATAAAATATTAATTCAAAAATACTAGTATTCAACATTAAAAAAGATCGGCCTTTCCTATGTTCATTCTCATATTGCTGTAATCCAACAATTACAACATTGTGATTAGTAAAACTACTATATAATTCTTGAAAAATAGGCTTATTTAATATAACATCAGGATTCATTATCAAAATAATTGGAGCAGAAGATATTTTTATTCCAATGTTATTCCCATACCCGTAGCCACCATTTTTATTATTTTTTACGAAAACTATTTTTCCTTGATAATATTCTTTTATTATACTAGATACACATTCAACATCATCGCTATTGTTATCAACAATTATTATTTCTAATTTTTCACCTATATCATTATTATTAATAATAGAATCTAAACATTTTTTTATTATATTACTTGAGTTGAATGTGACTATTATAATAGATATTTTTTTCATTTCAAAACCATTATTTATTAATAATTCTTATAAAAAAAATATTTTGAGCAAGCATGGATAATAATAGAATAAAATAATAATTACTACTATCATCAAATATTTTTTTCCCCTTAAAATTATACCAAAAAAGTATAATTGAATATATTAAAAAATAATCTGTAACTCGTTCAATTAATAAAATACTTCTACCTAATGCAAATATCATTAATCCAAATAAATAAACATTTAAATATTTGAAATAATACAATGAATTATTACTTCTAACACCGTCTATAAATAAAAGTGCACTCATCCAAAAAAATAAAAATTTCAATGATACCCTTGATGATCCAAAAAAATACTGAGATTCCATATAATGTAATAACATAGAAACAAGTCGATTTATATTATTCTGCGATAAACTAATAAAATCATTTTGAGTTATATAATTCACAATTTGATAAGATATATCTGAAAAATAAATTGATCCAATAATAAACCAATAAATATAATAGATATTGCTTTTAGATCGTTTTGACAAATTAATTATCAAAATAATTATAATACCAAAGAGCCAGGCTGCAATATGAAAAGTTCCCGATACGATATATAATATAACAATAAAGACAATATCCTTTTTATTTTTTTATTTTTTATACAATATACCGATAAAAGCAATAAAAATGATATTGATAGTCCTTCGCGTAATATTACAGCATTATGATAAATTCCCCAGAATGGAATATAAAGAAGTAATAATAATAATGATGAATAATTATCATTTAAGTAACCACTTTGTATAGATAAGTTCTTTTGAACACACATAACTAAAAATAAATTAAAAAACGTTATAATAGCAAAGAATAGTCTAAAATTATCATGCACAAATATTTTAATTATTTTATTTATTATTTGATAGCCAATTTCAAAACGCAGGTTACTACTTGTATCAAATAAATTTGTATTTGATACAAGATAATATCTTATATATATTAACGTATCAGGTACCATGCTTGATCTTAAAGCTATCAAAATGATAAAAGGTAGTATAAAAAGTATGATTACGATATATCTACCCTTTATTTTATTTGCTAATTCAATAAACAGAAAGGAATAAATAGAATAAAATAAAATAATGGCCGAACTCATCTAACACCTGAATAGATATTTATAGGAATATATACAATAATATAATTAGAGCTTTATCCTATACAAAGTATTTTTTAAAATAATTACTAAATTTCTAATAGGAAAATATAAATCACATCTTATTAATATAAGTATAATTAGTTTCAAGTATTTAGATTTAGAAAAATTTCTATGTATATAACTTTCATGACGCGCAATCAATCTAAGTAAACCCTTTGTTTGCATATAAGAATCAACTCTTTTCTCAAAGAGCTCACCCCCATACTTTGGATATCTTTTCGAAGCTGGATGTGAATAGTTATAAATATCTTTTTTAAAATCATCTGTTCGTATTAAATAGCATTGATCAGAAAACCCATATCCAACAAAAAAATTTTCTGGACGCTTATCATCAAAGTTCATACATATAGTATTATAACTATAATCCCACATCGGATTAGCTACAAAATATTTACTTTCACTATTTAAAATCTCACAGGCATCATGTATCCATCGACTATTTTTATTTTTTTTATTCATAAATGCATCACTAGAGAAATGGAGATGGTATTTGGTTTTAGATAAATATATACCAACTAATTCAGCACTCGAATAATAATATCCTGTTCCAAACGATTCTTTTTTAATATCAAAACATTTCAGAGCCTCGTCGATATAATCATCTACAAAATAATATGCGTCTATTATACCTTTATCAATCTTTTTTTGTGCAAATATTTTTACTTTTTCTGGATTATCTACATTATTTATAATCAATTGTTTAAACTTAAAGTTATAATTACAATTATTAATCATATTATTTAAATAATTTGTTTTTAATAAATATTCCCAATCTTTTTCATAACATTTTGTTTCAAATGTTATGGGGTAACAGAAGACCTCTTTTATAATATTTGTTCTCATATTCTAAAATAAATATTCCTTATTGATTGTTTGCCATCTTTCTTTAGATGAAATACTGCCCATAATTTGATTAATTTCTAATCTTAATAATTTTTCTATAATTTCTTTTGTAAATCTATATTTGATTATTCTTGCAGGAACTCCTCCAACTATGGCATACGGTGGTACATCTTTTGTAATTACTGCGCCAGTAGCTAACACTGCCCCTTGGCCTATGGTGAGACCAGATAAAAGAATTACGTTAGAACCAATCCAAACATCATCTTTGATTATAATATCACCCTTACTTATAGCATCGTATCCGGAATTCAATAAAAGGCTATTTACAGGATACGAAGATAATTTAGCTATGTCATGATCTACACATAAAAGAAATTTCGAGTCATCACCTATTGAACAATAAGAGCCAATTATTAGTTTAGTCGTTGTTTTAGACGCAATTTGAACATTTAATTTTCCGTACGTTTTTTCGCCTATTTTTACATTTTCTATAGGAAAAATACATACAGGGATTGTTAAATTTAGTTTGTTTAATTTTCGCCATTTTGCAATAAATAGTAATAGTTTCATTTTATTTATTACATGGCGATATAAATATTTGATCATATTTAAATTAAAAATGTAATTGCGATTTCTTGCCATTTAATGCTTATTGTTTTTTATACAAATTATTTATTACAACATTTTTTTAGCCAATTGACTGTTAGCCCGCCAGTTATTGGATATATACTTAGATAAAAATAACATCGTTTTATTATTTCATTGATATCTTTACGTTCCTTACTATAAAATCTGCCAATGACCGTGTCTCATCAAATGATATTTCTGCTTCATAAACAAATCATATCTACTTTGTTTTGTTTGGATTTCTAGCGATGCCCAAATTTATAAATTTAATAACTTTTTTTATTAAATTTAGGTATGTCATTGGTGAAAATATCATTATCAATTTAAAATACTTTAAAAAAACTCTTTTATTTGATTTATAATTTAGTGTTAACAAAATATAATTTAAGTATAAATGCCATGCATAAAATAAATCACCATTTCTTACTAATTTATAAAATCCTTCCTTGTAAAAATATTTTCTCATGTCATGAAAAACTCGCTCATTCATTCCTAATTCATCACGGCATAAAGAACCAGAATGTATTCGATAATAATACAACTCTTTATCTACAAGAAATATTTTATTTCCAGTAGTTATTATACTAGTCGTAAATGGCCATTCGTCAGCAAATGGATAGTCTTCATTATATCCACCTACCGAGTTAAATAATTCTTTTGAAAAGAACAAACCAGGACCTGGAACAAATAACCACCTCAAAATCATTTTTTTTTGGCATTTTAAATCAGTATTAATTTCTTTATAACATTTTTCATAAGAACTTTCTTCTTTTTCTATTAACTCTCTATCTTCACCAAAAAGTTTCAATTTGCAACAACAAATATTACAATTATTAATAGCAACAAAATTTACAAATTCATTTATAGAAAAAGGAAATAATTTATCATCCCCCGCTAATATTTTTATCCATTGTCCGGTTGAAGCATTAATACCTCGATTGAGATTTATTGCAGTACCTGTATTCTTATTTGGAACAATTATTTTTACATTTTTAAATAGTTTTCTGTTTTCTTCAAGCCACTTATTGCAAATATCTACAGTGTCATCAGAAGAATGGTCATCTGAAATTACTAATTCAATATTTTGATAAGTTTGTTCTTTTACACTTTCCAAAGTTTCAGAAATATATTCAGACGAATTAAATGTAATAATAACTATTGAAACTAAAGAGAATTGATCCATTTTACTTCTTCAGATTGAATATAAATAATTTTCATCATTATTTTAGTTGTGATATATACAACATGATTCTTCATGAAAATCATTCGTAATATTAATTCAATAACAATCTCTTCAGTCTTTATAATATTCACTAAGGCATTAGTGGAAAGACCTATCATTCTTTTAACAATATCTATACTCTATCTTTTTTATTAAATTTTGTAATAATATTACACATTTCTTCTTCTTTTAATAAAAAGAGACTTATACCATAAACAAACATACCCAAGGGTATACCAAAAACAAGTACAAGTATATTTGATCTTATCATTCTAACAAAAATTATTAAAAATACTGCCATAATAAATGTAGAAATTATAATATTTTTTTCATCAAATGTTTGTTTCAACACTCCATAACTAAATATGCACTTCGGCACATAAGCATTAATTAAATAAGAAATAAAAGCTGTAATAAAATTTCCAATAACTATTGCCTTTATACTTATTGGAAACGTAATAATCATTGCTATTAAAATCATTGGCATTTTACTCATATCCAACTTTAAAAAAAGGCCGGAACTTCCTATCGCATTTGCCAAATTTAGATTGAGGGCACTTAATGGATAAAATAAATAGGTTAATGCTGCCCAAAACAACAAATCAGCACTTGGAAGCCATTTATCAGTCAAAAGGACGATAATAATGTGCTTTGATAATAAAGCAATTCCGGTCATGATCGGGAAAACAAATATGGCGGTTATCCTCAATAGTCTTTTATATACTTCCAGTAGTTTAGATCGATCATTTTGTAATGATGTTAGTAAGGGAAACGTTGATGTTTGTAATACACTTGCAATTAGACCCGATGGTAATTGAGCGAATTGTTGCGCCCGAGTATAAAATCCTAGTTGCTTTGACTGGTATATTTTTCCGATCACGATAGAATAAATATTGTTAAATATTGTTGCTAACGTACCCGCTAATAATAACTTAGAACCAAAACTAAAAAGCCTTTTAAAGGATTGAAAAGAAATTTTTTGTGTTGGCCGCCAACACCCGACAATCCAAAACAAAACCATACTAACAATAGAACGAACTAACGACTGAATAACTAATGACCATACACCGTAATTATTATAAGCGGAGATAATCCCAATAACACCGGAAATTACAACAGAAACAAAATTTACCAGGGCAATTTTTTTAAAATCAACGGCAATCATTAAGCGTGCATTTTGTACAACAGTGAACGAATTAAAAATAATTATGAGAAATAAAACCCTTGTTAACTGTAGAAGAATCGGAGTGCGGTAAAAGTGCGCGATAAGAGGAGCAAACAAAAATAAGATAACATAAATAACAATACTAATTACAAAATTGAAAAAAAATACAGTGGAAAAATCTGTCTCCGTTCGATCCTGGCGTTGAATTAATGCATTTGAAAATCCGCTGTCAATGAAAATTTGTGATAGTGCAATAAATATTGTTAACATCGCGATTATACCATAATCATCCGGTGATAACAGGCGCGCTAATATAATCCCGATAACAAAGCTAACTATCTGCGTTGAAGCTTTTTCAAAAAAATTCCATAACATTCCAATGATTGTTTTTGATTTAATAAAATTTTTCACTTATTTAATTTCCGAATATTACAAATATTTTGATATGTTTTTATCTGCTCTTTTTCTTCCATACTCTGTAATCCTATATTTAAAAACAAAAGCCTCTTCATATACCTCTAATATACCTACCGTTGTAAGCGACATTAATTGCTTATCTATTTCGTTGATATTACATTGTATTTCTCCTTGATATATATTAAAAAAATTTTTATATATTTCTTGTGCAGTCATTCCGCCTTCTTGATGAAATAGTACCCGTATAATATTATAACGCATAGGAATATTAGATTCATCCATATTATTTTCCTTTATTAGTCAATATTCATTTGATAATATTGCGTAATGAAAAAAGCTCTTTAGGGTTACCAGCTATTAAGACAACACCGAAAATCAAAGTTATAAGACCAATAATAAAATTTATAGTTAATTTACTGCCAAGAAATAAAAACGCAATAACCGCTGCAACAAGGGTATATGTAACATTCAAAGCCATACCGCGTGCAGTTCCACAAGCATAGTTTGATTTATAATAATAGAGGCATGAAAAGCCTGATGCAAAACCAGAAGCACATAGGAATAAAAAACCGCTTGTAGGGATTGTGGCTATTAGTAATTTTATTGCACTTAAGTTATAACCAGAAATGAATAAAAGAGTTATAAAGAATATAATTGCAGAAACAAACTGTCGAATACCAACCGCTATATCGGGATCAATAAAATCCATGCAAGAACAGGCAAGATTCCCTTCAAGTGCCCAAGCAAGAGAGGAAACACCAGCTGCTATAATACCAAGATAAAAATGCGGATACGATTCCCCTGGAGTAATCATCCAGCTAATTATAATAGCTCCTGCCACACATACAAAAACTCCTATCCACCCTCGTAAAGATATTTTTTCTTTTAAAAAGGTTCTGGATAATATTGCACCTACTGCCGGACAGGTAGCACTTATTGCAACAGGATATATAGGACCTGCTAGAAATACACCTGTCGCAAAGGAAGCAGTCGCTAGCATTCCTCCAAATATAGATGCCACAATAATTAACCTTCCAGGCTTCGTTCTGAGAACTCTAAAATATTCCTTCCCTTTTCCTTTTTTCAGATTCATAAGAAGCATCCATATACTTGCCATAGTATCTTGTAAGCAACCTATGACAAAGGGAACGACAAATAATCCTAATCCGATACTGGAATTTAGTGGTTCGGTTGAACTTCCCAAAGTTTGAAATAAAGAAACAAAACCATAAAGCGCACCTCCAATTAATCCCCAAATAATTCCCTTTCTTGCATATGATAACTGTTTTTTTTCTTGGGTTTCGTTAATATCCATTTAATTCAATCCCTTCAATATATTACTTAAATATGATCGTAATTCTTTTAATTCTTTTGAAAAAAAATCATAGTTTGTTGAAATACTCCACGCGATCCAATAATCACATAATAACATAGTCGCCAATGTGGCAAGTCTTTTATCAGGTATTTCTGAAAGTTTCTCAGTAATTTCTATACAATCGGCGTGCTTATATATATATAGGGAAGCGAAGAAACAGCCTAAATCCCAATATCTTACTGAATAACAAAGAAATTCCCAATCAATTGGGACCAAGCCATTCTGTCCTTTAACAATATTTGTATATGCCATGTCACCATGACTTACATATTTTATATCATTAAGCAAATCTTTATACAGACCACCATCTGGAGAATAATCATATTTTTTAAAAACATTAAGAATAGAAATTGTTGGTTTTAATCCTGATCTGTTAATTTTTTCAGATAAATCTACTATTTCTTTAGCTGTTATTTGTGCAGTAACAGATCCTTCAATATAGGGAAGCAATACAATATTATCAAATCGCTGATAACTTGTGATCCCAAACAATTTTCTTTCAAGCAACTGAGTATATGCATCGTCAATAAAATTAATATCCCCATGAACTACTTTTTTAATAACAATATTACCAAGTTTTATATTAAAATTGGTGTCACCTCCCAATTTGATTGCATGTGATGGTGTTAATTTGTTAATCAATTCCGTTGTGGACATAAGACTACTGCGGCCCATTACATGAAATCCATTTACTGATTTTATATATTCATATACTTTTGGATTTTCGTCAAAATCGGTTCCTTGACAATGGTCAGTTATACTATACTTTTCATAAAACCATTGCTTGTAATTTTCAACATATGTTTCCAAGGGATCTTCTATAACCGTTACCCGTTTATTTGACTTAAATATTGTTTCTATTGTTTTTATACGATCCAGGCATGACTGTATTGGTGTTCTCTTAAAAGATTCTGTATATTTATCTGTGGCAACTCCAACGATCAAATTTTGATCGGGAAATGAATCAAGTATCTTTATTATGCTTTCCATATGTCCAGCGTGAAAAAGGTCAAATACCCCAGCAGTAAAGACATTGCCCGCTTTATTTGTATTCATAACCTATTGCCACCTTTATTTCTTTTAATATAGTATCCGCAACATGGGGATAATTAATTTTAAGTTTTCTATTAGCATATTCATCACGATTTTTTTTCAATTCATCGTTATTTGGAATTACAACAGCGTCAATAAAATTTAATATTTCTTTTTCACTAAATGCTTTATAATAAACATCTAAACACTCTTTACCAAATTTCGTAAATATTGTATTCATTTGTTTATAACTTTTTAACATATAGCAACATGGATTACCGGTAAACAAATATTCCACTAAAAATGAACTGCAATCGTGAATAATTGCATCGGAATTTACAAAAACATCAAAATACGTTCCTCCGCTAGAATAAATAACATTTTGATTTACAGTCAATTTCTCTAGATATTCATTTGCTTTTTTCTCTCCCCATATTTCTTCTTTAGATAAAGTGACAAACAATAGGGGGTGCGGACGAAAAATGAAATCAATATCAGGGTATTTTAGAGGTAATGCCTGAAAAAAATCAGCATATCGAAAAAAATTAGAAAATTGCAAATAATCCGGTATATCTTTAGCTATTGTATGATGAGGTGCAAGAATAATACGCTTACGTGAAAATTCCAACTTTTGTTGTATTGCAAAATCATCCATTTTACAATACCCAGTTAAGCTGACATTCTTTCCTTTAATGTCTTGATATCGTTGGTATTCCTTATATGAAAATTTAGTTTCCGAGAATACTTTCCAAAACATATTCATTGATGGCAAATTAATTATATTTTTTTTGGAATAATTCTCTGATGATAAAAATCCATAGTTAACATGGATCGTTAATACATTTTTATCTTTATAATATTCCATCTTAAAAAATTTATGGGTCATTTCATCGTAAGGATTCAAAAAACATACAATGTCGAATTTATCTGAATAATCGATAAACTTATTTATATCTTCGTTATACCCAAAAAATATTTTT
The DNA here is from genome assembly GCF_000297095.1 of Treponema primitia ZAS-1. Taxonomy (NCBI): domain Bacteria; kingdom Pseudomonadati; phylum Spirochaetota; class Spirochaetia; order Treponematales; family Treponemataceae; genus Treponema; species Treponema primitia. The sequence continues at coordinate 16,118 of NZ_AEEA01000129.1, forward strand.
TTCTCATCATACAAAGATAGAAATGTACTATATGTTTTATGTAACTGGGTTAACATATTGTCATTACCCCTATGAGTATCAGGAGTTACCACGATGTAGGGATCAAACAGATCGTCGTGCAACATCCGTTCAAATAGAGGTTTTGCAGAGAAAGTTGAATCATATATTACATAAAATCCAGCAACTATCTTCCGTTCTGACTTAACTTTCTCATGCACAATACTTATAACTTCAATGTAATGTTTTTGAACTTTATTATATTTAATCATTGCAACGATATATACAAAAGGTTTTTTAAGTCGAATAAATAAGGCCGATAATAGCTCTTGCTTTTTCCATTTGATTTTTAATTTCACCAAAAATTCTTTAATTGCCATTTAATTATTCCATTTATTAATAACATCAATTGTATAATGTATCTGATCGTCTATTAATACCGGACTCATAGGTAAACTCAACTCTTCATCATGGATTTGTTCCGTTATAGGGAACGATAAATTATTCCATTCCTTATAACATTCCTGTCTATGGGGCGGTATGGGGTAATGAATTATTGTTTGTAGTCCATTTTCTGTAAGGTAGTTCTGTAATTCAGTCCTTTTTTTTACCCGAATTGGGAATATATGGAATACATTATTGTTATAGTCAAAAACATTTGGAAGTATTACATTTGAATTCCTAATACCTTCTATATATTTCCTAGCTACTTCTTTTCGTAATTTATTATCTTCATCAAGATATTTTAATTTAACCGTAAGTACTGCAGCCTGGATTTCATCAAGACGGCTATTACTTCCCTGGTATTTAAAAACATATTTTTTTGATGAACCATAATTTGCAAGAGACCGAATCGTATCGGCAAGTTCTTTATCGTCAGTCGTTACTGCGCCTCCATCCCCAAGAGCTCCAAGGTTCTTTCCGGGATAAAAGCTATGTCCTGCGGCATCTCCAAGAGAGCCGGTTTTCTGTCCATTATATAAGCACCCATGAGATTGAGCATTATCTTCTATCAGCTTTAGATTATACTGTTTACAAAGCTGTCCTATCTTCTCGGTATACGCGCAACGGCCATATAAGTGCACAATCATGATTGCCTTTGTTCTTTTAGTTATCGCAGCCTCTATTTTTGCATCGTCAATTTGATAGGTATTTATATCCGGCTCTACCAAAATAGGTACAAGCCGGTTCTCGGTGATCGCCAAAATCGAAGCGATATAGGTATTTGCCGGGACAATTACTTCATCATCGGGAGATATTACACCCAGCTCGATATATGCCCGCAATATCCAGATAAGTGCATCGAGTCCATTGGCAACACCGATAGTATATTGTGTCCCGATGTATTGAGAATAATTCGTTTCAAAGAGTTTGTTTTCTTCACCCTGTAAATACCAACCGGAGTCTATAACACGGGTTACTGCACCATGAATTTCTTTAGAATACTTATCTGTTATATCTTTTAATGATAGAAATGAAACTGTCATAAATATTATTCCTCTAAGCTATATTTTTTACCCAGGTTATCATAAAACCATTCATCAATTAATATACCGGATTTAGTAATAAACCCTTTCTGAATAGCAGGGTTTCCATACCATACCGTATATGCAGGGATATCTTTTGTCACAACACTGCCTGCGCCGACAAGAGCATATTCGCCTACTGTATGACCAGCTATAATTGTGCTATTTGCACTTATTGAACACCCTTGCTTCAGAATAGTTTTTAAAAAGGTTTCCGGATATTGTTTGGATCTTGGTATTAAATCATTGGTAAATGTTACATTTGGACCTACAAATACATCATTCTCAATTATTACACCATTCCAAAGCTGCACACCCGATTTAACCGTAACATTATTCCCAATTCTTACTTCATTCTCTATCAAAACCTGGGCGCATATATTGCAATTCTCTCCAATTTCTGCACCGGCTAATATTACACAGAATTGCCAGATATTTGTATTAATACCGATTTTGGTTGCTTTTACGTCCGCAAGAGAATGTATCATTCAAATTTCCATTTTAAAAAAAGATCATAATCCCGCAGATAATCCATTTCATCATATACTTGTGATGCCAGGACAAGGCACACAGAACCGGATGAAAAATTATCAAGCTCCCGCCAGATTCCAGGAAAAACCAACAATCCCTGATATGGCCTATTCAATGTAAAGATACGTTTTATCTTACCATCATTTAATATGACATCAAAACTACCGGATGCCGCGACAATTAATTGCCGCAATTCTTTATGGGCATGACCCCCACGAGATTCCCCACCGGGGATATCATATAAATAATACACTCGCTGTACTTCAAAAGGGACATCTTTTACATTTTCGATTACAGTTAAATTACCTTTTTCCCGATGATTAACCGGTAGTTCAACAATCGAACAATCGTATACATTGGCTTTATTTATCATTTTTTATTAGAAGGAACACTTCATAATCACGGATATAATCGTTTTCCTCAAATTGCGTATTTGACACAATTAATGCTAAAGAATTAGTTGAAAAATTATTCATTTCCCGCCAGTATAATTGGGGAACATATAATCCATAATAGGATCTGTTCAGGCTGTATGTTTCCTTTTCAATTCCATCGTCAAGAATAACATCAAAACTCCCTGATAGGGCTACGATAAATTCTTCGTTTTCGTGATATGCATGTCCGCCACGTGATTCTCCCCCGGGAACATCGTATATCCAATAAGTTCTCTTTATTGCAAAGGGGATTTGATTGACATTTTCAAAAAACGATAGATTCCCACGTTTATCTAGTACTTTGGGTAATTCTATTATTTTAGGATTTTCTACTAAATGATTATTCATATAACATTCCATTAGTACACGATACTTTATTAATATTTTAACCTCTTAAAAAAAAGTCGTAATATTTAGCTACGTTTATCTTAGACAAAATATTTTCAATTGGATTTGTTATTAACATTCTAATTTTATCAATAAGCAAACACATAAAAAATACTACTATCACTGCTAAAAAATATAATAACCATTTATACCAATTTAAACCAAACTTACTATTTAAATATTGAAAAATATTTCCATAGGGAATAGATGTATGAATTATAAACACAGCTAAAGCAGATTTAGCCAACCAATTTATTTTTTTATTCATTACTTTAAATTTTCTAAATACCAGAAATAATGAAATAGAAGATAAAAGTATCAGAGGGTTGTTATAATTTAATGAATTTAATTTTAAAACATACCAATCATTAATTTCCAATTTGCTCACTAATAAAATTAAGGCGGACAATATCAATGAAAGTAAAATATAAATTAGTAAATATGATTTTATTTTGTATTCAGTTGATAAATACAAATATATATACCTTCCAATGAAATATAAATATACAAAATGCATAATATTATATCCATTAGCATTCGGATTTGAATTGTTAGGCATTGGATTAATGGCATAAAAACCTACCCATATATTTACAATGGTTAATATTACTAAACATGAAATGTGCTTATATTTATTGAATAAACTTATAAGTTTATTCAATAAGGGAGATATTACAAAAAGGCAAAAATATACTTGTAAAAACCAATTTCCTGAATGTGTAAATGGGAAAAATGATATGATTATTCTTTTTAATTCAACAATTCCAAATGAATGAGGATTAATTATATTTAATGAATCCAATATCCCAAAACCTAAATAATAAGATGTACAAAATATATATAGGTGAATAAAGCCTTTCCAACTAGCTTTTATTGAAAAATATCCGGAAATAAGTACGAAACAATTTACTGCAACAACAAAAAAACTTTCAAAAATTGTTGCACTGATGGAAGTTCCTACAATATCTAATGCTCCTCCAAATACATGTAAAAAGAGTATAAAAAACATGCATAATAATCTCAATAGTTCAAAATTAGATTGTCTTTCTAAACTGTTGGCTGTTGTTGGATTCATTATGCAAAAAATTTTCCTTTTGTCAAGATAACGCATTGCCTAAAAAATTTTCTAGCCGAAAAGGGCTGATTGCCCAGGAACTAAAACCTAGCCGAAATCAGACCACACCGGCCTGACCAGCCTCCTGACAGGGGGCGTCTTGAGCGTAAACTTTTCCCCGGTTGAGGTGCAAGAGCCGTTCAACCGCTTCGTTAAGCCCGCTGTTCAGTCGTGCTGATGCCCTTTATCTCCCGCGCCTTCCGCGCCGGTTTCAGCAGTATGTCCACTTCCGCCGGGCTTACCCGCAACAGCATCCCCCGAATCTCTTCGCTTATCCCGTAGTCCGGCTTTATCGACGCCGCCAAAAACTCAATCATTGACCGGATCAGGGGTGCCAGCAGTTTCCCGCACATCCACCCGTGATCCTCCCAGATGGCTGCCAGCGCCTTCACAAAGGGCTCCGTGCCATACTCGGACGGTCGGCCTCCCCGCTTCCCGCGTTTTCCTCTTTCCGGCGGCCTTCAGCTTCACCGGTCAGGGCATGCGCCAAGTAGTCCCGGTTCAACCCCGTCACGGCCATCAGCCGGTCCAGCAACTCCTTCTTCCCTTTCTTGCTTGCCTTCTGGTACTCCTGGTAACTTCCCCGTACCACCTCTTGTCTGCTATGCATATCTATCCTCACCCAGCCCCACCTTCTTGGTGGTGCAATTATAGTTTGGGCTAGATTTTTAGTTTTTAGGCATCCGGCTTTTCGGCTAGGTTTTATTTTTAGGCATCACGGATAAGTGCGGAACTCGTCGAAAATATAATCTAAATATTACACAGTATCTGATAGGGGAGGATCCGGGACAAGTTTCCCTTTATACGCCCGCTTGGACACACACAATTACCAATGTTTTAAAGAAGATAGATACATCCAGGAAGAACGATACATTTTTGATGTAATACAAGTCGTATTGCAGCTTTTTGTAGGTATCCCCTTTAGATGGCGAATGATATTCTCCGGACACCTGATCCCACCCTGACACTCCCGGTTTGACCAACAAACGCTGGCGATAAAACGGTATTTCCTGCTCTAATTCCGCAATCAATTCCGGCCGCTCAGGGCGGGGGCCAATAAAGCTCATCTCACCTTTTAATATGTTGAAAAACTGCGGGATTTCATCTATCCGCGTTCTTCTCAGGAATCTGCCAAATACGGTTACCCGCAAATCATTTCGCTTGGTGGGTTCGTGGGTGTTATCGGCCACGCTCATGGTACGGAACTTCACAATACCAAACTGCCTGCCCAAATAGCCCGTACGGGTCTGCTTGAAAAATACCGGACCGGGGCTTTCAAGTTTTATTATGAGCATAATGAATGGCCAGAACGGCAGGGAAACGGTCAGCAGACAAAGGGCTAAAAAAATATCACCCAGCCGCTTAATAAATTGGTATATATTCTTGGCGTTAAAATCAATGCTTTTTAAAAACCATAGCTCATTTATGGCGCCAACCGGAATCCGCCGCAGATACAACTCATAAAAATCAGGCAGGCTGATAAACGTAATATGATGCTGCAAAAGATCAAACAGGATAGTTTGGATGGACGATGATATATTCTTCTCATTAAGAATAACCACGGTCTGTATCTTATATTCCTTAATATTGCTGACAAATACTGCAGGGTCCCGTATAACCGGAACATTACAGAACCGGTCTTCGGGGTAATTTTCGTCATAAAAAAAACGCGCCGTATAACTCATGTATGAAAAATTATGGGAATTGTTCAGCACATCAATTACCGAATCATTTATGCCGGCAAAGGCAATGTCAGTGCTGGAAAAATAGGTAAGCGTAACTTTGTTGAAAATCCAGCGCCATACTGCAAGAAGAAAAAAGGCAACCGTGGAATAAATTGCCAAAATTGTTTTTGGCACAACCCGAGCCTGCAGATTCAGATAAAAGAATGCAAAACCGATTAAGAGGCATAAAAGCGCGCACAGGGCGATACGAGATAAGGCCCGGTATCCAGTATAGGGCACTTCTAGTGAATAGAGCCCGGCGGTATACAGACTGATAACCCAGGCTGCAATAATCGGGATAAAATAACCAAAGTGACGCTGGAACCGGTGGGAAGAGGGTATTTTCCAGTCCCGTATCAGCAAAGCCAAATATATCGCTGCGATAAGCAGGATGATATCTATAAGCGCTATTAATAATTGCCGTTTCTTCCGCGATATTTTCATATTGTTGTCTACAAAACACCAATTTCAGACAAAAGGCTTGCGAACTCTTTGCAATTATCTTTTTGATACACATTACAAAGGCTATTTAGCCGATCCCGTTCAGACGTATGCGGATCATTTTGCAGCAAACCGCCGATTGCTTTAAGAAGGTCTTTCTGAGTTGCCACTTTATATCCCGGCGTAAAATCATGGTACAGTACTGTAAATCCTATTTCCTTCTTATATCTATCATAATCATACGGGATAAAGATTATCGGGCGATTAAGGATCAGATAATCAAAATAAATGCTTGAATAATCAGTTATTAACATATCAAATTGATTCAGGGAATCCATTATCTCGGGATACATGCCTTCAGGAAAAAGAAAGACATGGCCAATCTCTAAAAGCCTTTTGTCAATTTGCTCCTCCACATAGGGGTGGACCCTTATATGTATGTTGACTTTTTTTTCTATTAGGAACTCTGATAAGAGCTGACTTGAAAAATCTTCAAATGGGAATAATGCGATGTTCCCTGATGGCCGCCAAGTTGGCGCATACAAGATGTTTATAGATCCATCAATATTTTCATTATTTCGAAAAGGCGATTCTGAATGAACTAATAATTGATCGTTTCTTGCCTGACCCGCAATCAACACACGGTTACTTGGAATCCCAAGAAAACTCGCAATTATCTCCTGAAAAAATGGAGAAGAGGCAATGGAATATGAAATATTTGTTTGCAATATGTCATAATAGATCTTTTTCAACAAAGAAATATTCTTTTCCAATAATCCAATATTCTTTAGCGGCGTCCCATGGCCTAAATGGATAATAGTTCTTTTATATTTTAAAAACAATCCATTAACCGGCATTTCTAACGAAGAAATAAACCAAGTTGAAGCTCGTAATGCGAACACCTTCCCCTTTATCGTTTTTGTCTCAATAAAATAATTACCTATATCGGAATTTAGTTTTTCCCGCAAGCAATCGTCATTAATGACAAAGAATGATTTACGCGCATTTATATTTTCAATAAACCATAGAAAAAGATATTTTGAATTTGAACTAAATCTTGTATTGAGAAACGCACTGAATATTATATTGGCGTTTCGTTTTATAAACAATGAAATTAAGAAGAAAGGAGCTGATGTAATCAATAAAAGGAGCCGCCGTCCATTGGTTGACAGTCTCATATAGGATATTATTCCACTAGAACCATCGAATGGCTAAATCGTTCGCTCAGAGGGGGCGCTGCCATATAATTCCCGTATATCTGAGTCAGAACAGCATCATAATTCCGGGGACCCCATAAAACACTGTCTTCAAATTCATATGTTTTAGAATCTAGATAATAGTCCTTAGGAAACATCTCTTTAAATTTATACGCGCCCATAAAATTAACTACATATTTTGATTCACTGTAGGAATATTTTTTCAATAACGCATCAATCTTATTTAATTGCTTTTGTGTGTTAATTTTAACTATTTTTGAAATCGGATATCCCATCATAATTAACACATATTCTATAAAAGAATTCCTTTTTTTTTAATATTAACCTGATCGTTAAATTTTGAATATTGTAATAATAATCTTCTAAATAATAGCCTCAATTTATGGATTGAGCGCCCAAGAGGATTGCCGGGCATGCCATCAAGGGGGAAAATATCAATCCAAACATTATAGATGCTTTTTTGTATCGCGTCATTCCGTTGCACCTGATATCGAATATCTTCAATCCTTATAGGATATTTTTTATACTTTTCATCAAGTTTAAAATGCTTTAATTGTAAATTTCCGGGCAATAGTTTATTGACAACCTCAATAAATTTTTCATAATCCGGCCTTGGCATGCCAATGTCAATGTCGTCATCCCAGGGTATAAATCCCTGGTGCCGTACCGCGCCAAGCAAAGTTCCACCCAACAGAAAATAAGTTAAATTATTGCTTTTTATTATCGCTAAGACTTGTTTTAATATTGCAAGCTCAATAAGCTGGATGTCACGCAAAGTCATTTTTTAACCTATACACATCCTCTTTTATTTGGGTAGTCGAAATTTCCGGAGTTCTTGCAAAATAGACTACTTCGCATAGGTTCTTTAAATAATCAAATTTGCCATCCCAATCATCACCCATAACAAAAACATCAACCTTGTAATCAGCTATATCTGTTTCTTTTTGCTTCCATGTGGTTTCCGGTATTACCAGATCAACATACCGTATGGACTCTATAAACTGCTTCCTAATTTCATAGGGGAAATAACACCGTTTATTTTTTTCATATTGATTAAATTCATCGGTGGATAAGGCCACAATAAGATAATCGCCCAGCGACTTGGCGCGTTTTAACAGATTGATGTGCCCATAATGGAGAAGATCAAAAGTCCCATAGGTGATTATCCGTTTCATGATAATTCAAAGCTTGATTTCTGCGGGAATTTCTGTTCGAAAATATTCCGAATCTCGTTATAATATAAATACGAATCATCTCCGTCATTAAGACATATTTCTTTTATTGTTGTATTTAAAATCGCTTTCCGTATTTTTCCTATGGCCTCTTTTTGAATTCCTGAATGCATCTTTCGATAGGTCGGAGAGTGTGGTGCAAATTCACCTTTTACAAGGTGCCAATAACGGAATATATATTGATTTACATCGCCGATATTCCGAAACCTATGGGTTGAAGTATTACGCAGGGTTTCGCCGCAGCACTCCCAGACTTCCAGAAACGTCTTTTTTAAATACGCCTGCGGTAAATGCGAAACCAAAAAACCACTAAATTTTCTCCAGGGAAACAGCAGCATAGTTCGAATACCATTTATTCCATATTTTATATTAAACCATTTGCTTATATTCTTGCATATTACCGTATACATATTAAAGTGCCTGTTGATTTCAATAATATTATTCATAAGAATATGCCCCCAAAAACGCGGCGCTAAGGTGTTTAATATTGCAAAATCAGTTGGCAAACCGCGTTTAAAAAAGAAGGATTCTTTTATTGGATTGACTAAATAAGTATCGTCATTAAAGTAAACAAATGTATTTGAAAGATCTTTTATACGATGTAAATGCATTTCAATTGGGTGAGAACTAAAAACAGGAAGGTATTCCTGGGGGATGTAATCCTCATGCTTCACCCAGCATATTTTTTCATGGTTAGTATTAAGCCACGAAGGTTTCTGCCCATTGGTTATAAAAAATATCTTTCGTACCCATGGGGCATTTGCCTCAATACCGCGAAACCAATAACGCAATAGGCCGTTGTCAGTATATCGTTTTTTGCTTGTATCTATTGCGCTATTAGGGCTTATAATTTTTTTTTCAGAATATTTATTGAATAAATTTATCCATTCAGGATCAGATCCATCTACCCAAGGTACTACAAAATCTATATTCATGACTTTAGTTTCTTCTATACCTTTTTAAGCAACTCTTCATTTTATAGTATTGCGAAATAATAGGCGGGAAAAAGATTAGAAAACTAAATATTTTTCTTTTTATAGCAATAGATCTATCTGCTATTATAAAACAAATGTTTTTTTTACTATTTTTTTCAAAAATTGAAAATTATCGTCGTATGCTGTAATATCATTTTTTATATGATACAAACAAAAATAAACTGCCTTATTACCCTCAGCTGACATTAATTTATTTCTTACTCCAGTATCGGTTTCTTCCTCTAACATTTTCTTAAAGGCTATAAAGACGGTCAAAGCAGCATCGGTTATGCCCTTCTTTTGCGGTGTCTTTGTCACTGAATCAACACGATGTAAATAATTATAAAATGGTGTTGAAGAATATATTATTACTTTTGCATTTTTGAATAAATAAAAAAAAATAAGGTTATCTTCCATATATTTTATGGATTCATCAAATCGTATCTTTTTTTCATCTTTTTCAAAACATCGTCTATTAATAAGTTTATTCCATGAATATCCTTCAAAATATGTTAAGGAAAACATTTTCAAGATGGCTTCATTACTATTCATTACAAGATCAGGATGTTTTTTAAATACCGAATATGCATTCCCACTTTCATTGATTTTACGTGCACCACAAATAGAAATATCAGCATTATTCACTCTAGCGTTGTTAATAAGAAATTCAAACATACCGGGATCACACCAATCGTCACTATCAACAAATCCTATCCATTCTCCCCGAGCAATTTCTAATCCGGCATTTCTTGCCGCAGAAACACCCGCATTTTTCTGATGAATAATAACTATACGACAATCTTTTAAGGCATAATCATCGCATATTTCAGGACAAATATCGGTAGAACCATCATCAATAAGAATACACTCAAAATCCATAAATGTTTGTACAAGAATACTATCAACACATTTATGTAAATACTTCTCCATATTATACACAGGAATAATTATTGATATGCCGGGCATATTGAAACCTATAAAGCCAATAATCCAAAGAGCATATGCTTGAATCTTCTGTAATTACTAATTATTACCGGGGGAATATAAAAAAGAAGACGTTTTTTTATATTCCGTTCCATTGCTTTTATTTTCATTTTTAGTAAATGTACTATTATTTCTTCATTACAATAACCCAAATCAAACAAAACATTTTTTGCTCGAAAATAATCTGGCTTATTATGAATATTTATCCAGAGCAATTGCTCAAAATGCTTTGTCATTAAAATTGGAATATGATGTTCCTTTAAAAATATCCCTAAATTTCCGGCAACAAAAATATAATCCAACCTCTTTTCGATATTAAGTTCACTATTCTGGATACTGCCCTCGCGTATTGTTACCGTATAAATTGTCCTTTCATCTACAGCTATATTCGATGCATAAAAACCAGTCAAATATCCAAAACGGACGTCATTCCAAACACTTGTCGTATCAAATTTTATTTCATGCCTTTCTACAAGTTCCCTTTTTATTATTTTTCCCCACGGCATACCTGCCTGGTATCTCAATAATAATTGTGCTTTTCTTGGTTTTCTCTTATACAGGTCAATATAATTATTTCGTTTATTACGCCAATTATTCTGAAAATTAACAGAAGAACAGGTAATGGTATTCACTATATCATTTTTAAAATAAATGATATCAGCGGGATTTTCTTTATATTCTGATAATATATCTCCAAGACAAGGATTATAGAAATCATCCGCATCGGCAAATAAAAGCCATTTACCCTTTGCTTTACTCAGGCCAATATTTCGTGCATACCCAGCGCCTTTCCCCTCTTTTGTAAAGACTATTTCAACATACGGATCATTTAATCCGGGAAAATGTTCAAAATCGACTTGATCCTGGCTGCTATTATCATCAATCACAATTATTTGTATATCTTCCCTGCGGGGAATTGAATCAAGACAACGCTGCAATAGACGGGGAATGTTTTTATGTGGTATTAGTATTGTAAATTGTATCATTATTTAGTTTCATTGTGCTTACTACAACTATCAAATACAATATAATTACTTAATATCCTTGTAACATGGGTTATAGCACTTACGACTTTGTCTTTTCAAAAAACGCTTTTTTCAAAATTAGCCTGTTTTTTGCACTAAATAGATTATCATGATATATTATAGCCAAATAAAAAAAATTAAAGAACAATTTTGCACCATAGTTTACTAACGATAAATACAAATAACGTATATTAGCAAATTGAAAATGTTTTTTATTAATCTTCTTTAAAAACGCATTATACCACAAACGGACAATATATCTGCTAGTCAAGTATTCCGCGCTTTTTGTTTTTATAAGACTACCCATTCTTGATGTTATACAATAAATAACACAATCTACCGCATCTATTGACTTGGCAAAAAAACCAGTTATAGCTGAAAACATTACATCATTACTTGCTATAACTTCATCAAAAAGAATGTTTTCCTTCTGTATAAATTCCGCCCGTATCATCTTACCCCATGGGACCCACCATGTGAAGCGAAGTGTATCTTCTGCATCTATGACATTTTTTAGAAAATTATCCACCAATCGATTATAACGATTTGCTCTGTTAGCAGGTTCATAAGTTTCAGAATGACAACTAACCGCTTGAAAAAAAACAATGTCATGAGGAGAATCAATGTAATCGAATAAATAGCCAAACGCATTTTCGGTAAAGAAATCATCTGCATCGGCAAACAAAAGCCATTTCCCTTTTGCTTTACTCAAGCCAATGTTTCGTGCATACCCAGCGCCTTTCCCCTCTTTTGTAAAGACTATTTCAACATACGGATCATTTAATCCGGGAAAATGTTCAAAATCGACTTGATCCTGGCTGCTGTTATCATCAACCACGATTATTTGTATATCTTCCCTGCGGGGAATTGAATCAAGACAACGCCGCAATAACAATGGTGTATTCTTGTGTGGAATGATTATCGAAAATTGTATCATCCGTGGGTTTCATCTTCTAAATATTTTTTAATTAACGTTGATGATGTATTTTTTGTATATGGTAAATAAATAACTTTAACACCAAATTCCTTAAATCTTTTTTCTGTTTCAACAAATAATTCATTGTCTTTCCAATCATCACCAACAAACATTATATTAAATTTATATTTAACCCATGCTTCTATTTTGTTCCTTGTTTCCTGTGCAACAACTTTATCCACATGTTTTATCGACTCAACTATAGATTTCCGTTCATTAAATGGAATAACTGGTAATTTATTTTTATAGGATTGTACCAATTCATCTGTACTTACTGCAACTATCAAATAAGCGCACTGTTCTTTCGCTCTTTTCAATATATTTAAATGTCCTATATGAAAAAGATCAAATACTCCACTGGTATATCCGATTATTTTATCCATTTTATTATAAACTTTTATTTAATGGCGATTTTCCTGAAAACATTTTACCCTGATGAATTTTCACACCTTTATAATTTTCAAAAGGGTATAAATAGTCAGGTAGTTCTTTTTCGATATATTCAATATCATTTCTATATTCAGAATAAACCTTAAAAATCTGGGTATTACTAATAGAGAGCAATGGATCAAAAATACTTTTTGGCCTGGAATGCTTTTTTAAATCCAAGAAATTAATTATTTCCTGAATACTTTTATCATATTCATATATCATATCTTCAAATCGAATATTCAAAATATCCTGATTCGGCTGCAAATAGGGCATCCCTTTCCTTGATTCTCTATAATAAATGACATAATCTTCAACCCTATTGGTTGGTACATAACTTATACCTTTAGACCGCAAAAATACTTTTGAAAACAAATAATGATCCCGGGGATCCCTATCTACTACTATCGCTTTTGGGTTATTGAAAAAATTGAAACTCTTCACAGGATTATTGCCAGCGAAAGGTTGATCGAGTACAATGTTTTTATTTTCTCGTTTTCCCATTGATACTAAAATTTCATCTATGTACTTTCGCGTAATATTATAAAAGTTTTCCGGGAAAGAAGAAAAATATATTTTATGCGCAGGATAGAAATAAATTTGCTTATGGAATCTTTTTTCTAATTTTACAACCATCTTTACCAAATAATTCGTCAGCTTTCTTGTTACTCTATTTTTACTCAAATAGGGATATTTATAATCTGTTCCTAATTTTCCATAATACTCTAATTGAATTATATCTTCGAGATATTTCTTAGTCAAAGACCTAAATTTATAGTTTGTACTGCGTTCAAGTTTATTCAGAAGTGCGCTATCACATAATTTCTTAAATCGCTCTATTGCAATATAACTGCTTAATATCTTTGAAGATCCTTCATGGAGATGATAGGCTAAATCCTCTAAACCATCCGGAATAAAAGATATTTCAAATTCTAATTTATCCAATACAATATTTTCATCAAATTCCTTTAAAAGATCACTAACCGCACTTGAACCGGTCGAAATAAATCCACAAACACCTATTGTTTTATCCACTATTATAATAAACCTTTATTTAGCGGGGATTTTCCTAAAAATATTTTGCCTTGATGTGTTTTCACACCTTTATAATTTTCAAAGGGATATAAATACTCAGGCAATTCTTTCTCAATGCGATGGATGGAATCCAAACAGCGTTGCGAATGATTTTATGTGGAATTATTATTGTAAATTGTATCATAAATCCTTTAAGCCGATCCAAGCCGTTATATTGAATATACCTTCAATATATTTATTTGGTACAACAATATATTTCGGTTGCTTCAAATTCGCTTTCCGGCGATTCACTTAATCCCATTTTAATTATTTCATTATCAGAAGCTATCTCGCTCGCCTTTGTAACGGCAACTTGAAACCCTGCAGAACGTAACCGTTCGATGTAATCTTTACCATAACGCCTAACATGATCTTTTTGACCGAAAATTCTAAATCGTTCTTGTGGTGATACAATTAAGGGATCTTCTATCGTCTTTTCACTCGTAATTGGAACAAGTAAAATAGCCCAACCATCATCTTTAAGAACCCGAAAAAACTCTTTTATCGCCTTTATATCGTCAAGAACATGTTCTAGCACATGATTACAAACTATGATGTCAAAAGATTTTTCAGGATATTCAATATTTGTTATATCCATCTTAACCATAGCGCTAGACTTATATAAATCAGCGGTTATATAGTTTTCACCTAGCAGTAACCTAAATTTATTCTTAAAATATTTCTCAGGTGCTATATGAAGCATCTTCTTATTTTTACATTCAGAAGTAAAGAGATTGGTCTTTCTTTGAAGAAAAAGCCACAATAACCGATGCCGTTCACGGGAACCACAAAATATACATTGAGCATCTTTGCGTGGTATTACTCCATATTCTCTAAATATGCGTGAATGTTTACCACATATAGGGCAATATCGATTTCTGCCACAATAAATAATATTTGTATAAATTTTCTTAACTTTTTTTTTGACACTTCCTAAGTTATAAAAGAATGGGGGAGTACACATAAATCATCATCTCCTTCCTATCATTCCCTTATAGGAATAAAGAAACTAACGATAACATTGCATTTGATGCATAAATATCAAAAACGACCGAATCTATTGCACTATTGAGGACCCCTGTCATAGATTACAATGTTTAACCCACGCTTGTTTTTTGAAACATTCTTTGAACGTGTGTTATCATTATGATCTACAATAATTCTAGAATCAAGAATACCGATATAATTTTCGGCAAGGGTTCAAAATCCAATTGACCTACGGCAGCAATGTCATTTTTTACTGCCTCATAAAAACACTATACTATTTTGAATTTAAAGAGTCTCAAACACCATAAAGATAAATTGTATAAATACTCTTGTCATCATAATATATATTCAGTAAGTTCAACCCAAGCTCACCAGCATTAGAAATCTCAGCTCGTGATAAAATATATTTCCCATCGAAAACATTTTTAAAAATATCCATATCAATATGTAGTTCAGCAGGGGGCGAATCTTTTTTACGAGTTATTTCAAAACTTAATTCAGAACCATACAAATACAACCGCCGTGGTGCTTTCATAAAATAATCATTTATCTTTTTATTCTGTTCTAATTCTGGCTTAATTAACAAACTGAATTTTATAAAATAATTTAAAGGATACGCGGCAACATAACCATCAATACAATTAAATCCATTATACACAAGTACCCCAGTGTGATAACCATATGCGACAACTTTTTCGTCAGTATATGCTATGTCTTCTTTTATTCTGTTGAATAAATAAGGCGAAAAAAATTCATTATATGAAATATACTTATCATATTTTTCTTCCGATCTTATTTTCTCTGAGTTATTCCTTTTTAGGACTATTTCATTATACCATGTTTTCACAGAATCATTGAAAATGGTTCTTGAATTTATATGATATGTTATAATATATATTACCTGTAGAAATATAATTATAGAAATAAGTATTCTGCCGATTTTTTTATACGAAAAAGTTCCTTTTAAAATAATATTTAAACAAAGTGCAAAAATGGTATACCATAAAATACGATTAAATATCACCGCACGGCTGAAATTGAATCCTCTTAAGAAGGGTACAAACTTCTTAATGAAATCATTTAAGATACCAGAAAGGTATAAGGCAATAATAATAGCAATCAAAAAAACAAATATTTCAAAAACAAATAGTAATTTTATTTTATTATCCATTCGAATTAATTTCATTTTGTTATTAATTTTTTTGGTCGTTTTTTTATTGAAACAAAATATTTAACCAGAAAAACTAATGTTGTCAAAAAGGCAACTGGAAGAATAATAACATGTTGCATTGCAGGCGCCTCAATGGGGTTACCGGATGAAATACAAATTCTTTTTATATTTCGTATAAATATCTTAAACCTGGGGATGAGATCGGCAGTATGATAACGATTGCCCCAAACAACACGATTTAAAGGTTCCTTTATAACAAACATAAGGTAAAAAAGACGAAAATCTACCAAAATATATCCAATACAGAGTACTATAAATCCTATAAGTAAGTTTAAGTTTATTCTTTTATCTTTAACACAAAATATAATTGTTGCCATAAACCATAGAGCCAAAATAAACCAGCCAACACCTACAAATGACGAAAAAAGAGGAAAGAATAACAATAGTAATGATTTCCATGAAAATTCATAGTTCTTTGAAAAATAATGAAAGATCAGTATTATTAAAGGTAGAACACCGATTGCAATATTCCATCCAGGAAAAATCGGTATAATTGAATAACATGCAGAAACAAGTATAGATAAAGAGGTTGGGATACCAATAAGCCTTTTTAAAAGCAAATACATTGATATAAGACTTAATGCGGTTCCCAGGTACGCATTGATTACATAGGCGACATACGTATCAAAAAGATAATAAGTCAGGCCTTTAAATGAAAAACTATGACTTAAATACTGAGAAGACATCCCATCAAGAATTTTTGTCGGGGCATCAAGTTTGAAAAACAAATGATTATCTCGTATCATTTTGCTAAAAGGGATATTCGAATCAAGGTTATCAAAGACAGTAATAATTGAATTTTCACCAAAAATAATTAACGGCAGTATAAAAATGAGTGGGAATATCAAAAAAAATGCTATTTTAATTTTCATTATTTATTACTTCCCGAACAACATACTGGGGCAGATTATTAAGTACCATAAACATACGTCCCACATATTCGCCAAGAAGCCCCAGCATCATCATAAGTACACCACCAATAAAAAATAATGATGCCATTGTTGAGGTATAACCGGCGGCAATGTGGGGATTCAATATCTTTTGTATGATAAGAACTATGCCAAAAATGAAACCGAATAATGAACAGAAGCTTCCAAAAATTGAAAAAATCCGTAGGGGGACAACAGAAAAACTCGCAAACCCATTCATCCATAGGCGCAATGATTTTATAAAAGTATAACCACTTTTCCCCGCGATGCGGGTACGGTGCTCCATTTCTACGTTCGCGATATTCCGGGTAATTTGCATCAAATATCCCAATCCATACGGGGACGGACTGCTATAGCGTTGTAATTCCCGAGACACAAATGCAGTCTTTGCATTAAAAGAAGAGATAAATATATGGCGGGGTTTTCCAATAAGAATTTCAGTCATCACCCGATTTACATAGCTGCCAAAACGTTTTAAAAGTGTATGCTTTTTATGTTTGAAATGAGCATAAACCATATCATATCCCTCTTTTAGTTTTTCTATAAGAGGAAAAATACCTTCCGCCGGATGCTGACCATCATCGTCCATATAGACTACATATGCACCCTTCACATAGGGCAATGCGGCCATTCTAGCTGATCCCCCACCAAAATTACGGGAGAGATTGAGACCTATTATTTTCCCATCATTTTTACAGAGGGCACGGATGACCCCAAAAGTATTGTCCGGCGATCCATCACATACCAAAATGATCTGATAATCAAAATCTTGTTTACCAGAAAATTGACTGATAATTTCTGACACTACCTGTTCAATAGTAAATTCTGAGCGGTAACAGGGTATTATAAAAGAAATAATTTCCATGGCACTCTTAAAAAACCGAAGTAATTATAACACCGGTAATTATAAATCCTATACCGAATAGCTGTTTTTTTGTTAATGACTCTTTTAAAAGAAAAAAACTTAAAACAGGAACAAAAACATACCCCAAGGCACCATAAAATGCGCCTAAAGACAAAGGAATAACCCGCAATGCCACTATTGAAAGCAGGGTACAACCAAAAAATAAAAAATATGCAAATAGAACAAAAAAATTTAAATAAAATCTGATGCCTGTATTTTTATTATTCACCGCACTTTTTTTCAAAAGTATTTGGGAATACGCGGCTATAAATACCCCTAATATGTAGAGTATACTATATTTTATGTTCACTATTACCAGTACCAATAATAAATATACCTGACAAAATAAATAATAAGCCGATTATCATCGCAAGTTTTATTCTTTCATGAAAGACCAATATTCCCCACATTATACTCCATATAATGGTAACACCCTTATTTAAATACGCTACTGTTAACGCAAAGTTTTTTAATATTCGTTGCCACAAGATTGCATAGATTAATAGAATTAATAACACTACACCATAAAATATGCAAAAGGGCAAAGAAAAAAACGGCTGCTTTGATGCAAATTTAGTAAATATTCCACCAAGAGAATGAAAAAGATACATTCCATGAAGTACTAGTAAGGATTTATAATTCATATCGAATGGGCATCAGTATTATTGTTTCGCCACCCCCAAATATAATATGGCGCTGCGGGTCCAACATTAAAAAGCAAATCGATAATTGATACATACGGTTCAAATGTCTTCCCTATCTGCGGATATTCAGGGTACCCTGAATAATCTTTCCAAACTATTTCTATTCCTACATTCTTGTAGTCTTCTTCGATAATATAATTCTTTGCAGCTGGCCCAGAAACATAGGTCGTACAATCAGCTGATATCAATAAATTTAATAACTTCTCGTGCTTAATTCCATGTGCCTCAAAATCACGGCTATCAGCAAATTTGGTTTTTATTCCAAGAAATTCACACGCAATTTGCTTTATTAAATAACGATTTAATTCATAAAGGTACTTCCAGCTTGTCCCAAGATATATTTCCTTAAAAAAATTCTCATAGGTTTTAAAAAAAGGCGCTTTTTCATAACAGGTACATATTTTATTAAAATGATCCTTTTGCCACTTTCCATCGGTAAATACCACGTCAATAACAAGACGATGTTTGTTTGTGCCAACAGGAATTGTAAGCCATTTCAAGCCATTTGGTGTTACAACCTTATTACGATTTCTCCAATCATTTTTTGTATATTGTAAATCATCATAAAAAATAAATATATCTACATCATGGATGATATCAAAATACCCTTTCCAGGGCAGATAATTTGATTGAAGTACAGCTACCCTTTTCATGCTTTTGTTTCAACACTTAAAATATCCATTTTTATCACATCTTCCCGCTGCAATTCTTTTTTTAACATTTTCCATGATTCGGCAAATCCTGTATCAGAAGGTGTTCTAATTTCTCCTTCGTAATGCTGTACCGGGTTTGTTATGTCCAGCTTCACGTTCTCAGGAGGGGAGGACAAAACAATTATCCTGGTCCCTAATATAATGGCTTCCCAGATATTGTGAGTAACGAATAATACGGTTACCCCTGTCTTCTTCCACAATCTGAGCACTTCAATTTGCAGGGTAGTTCTGGCCTCTTCATCAAGGCTGGCAAAAGGCTCATCCATGAGGATTACCTCCGATCCAAGCGACAAAGCCCGCGCAATGGCGACCCGCTGCTTCATGCCCCCTGAAAGTTGATGGGGATAATAATTGGCAAAGCGGATCAAATTCACCAGCTCCAGATAGTTATTTACCGTCTCTTTAACAGAGGTCTTGGATTCATGAGGGTTCTTTATCCTCAACGGCCAGGATAAATTTTGGTGAACAGTCTTCCAGGGGAAAAGCTGGTCAAAGGTTTGAAACACCATAGTAATAGCCGGGGTAGGCGCCGTTACCGGATTTCCATCCAACAGCACTTCTCCGTTATCGAGCGCATCAAATCCGCCTATACAACGCAACAGGGTCGTTTTTCCGCATCCTGATGTCCCCAGAATAGTAACGAATTCACCTTTTTCAATTGATAAGGATAGATCCTTTAAAACATTCAATTCATGGTCACTGGAAATAAACCTTTTAGATATATCCCGCACTTCAAGCAGGGCACTCACTGTACCATCCCCCATTTTTTTACTGTTTTTGTTTCCAGTACCTTAAACAAGCCTTCCTCTATAAGGAGACCTATCAACATAATCACCACAAGGGTTGCATACATTCCTGGCACATCCAAAAAACTGCGCTTCTTATAAATATCCCACCCTAGACCGCCTACAATACCGACTGCGCCAAAAACCATTTCCGCACTGATTGCAGCACGCCATGCCCGAGCCCAGCCGGTGCGAAGACCGACAAAGATATGGGGGAATGAAGCGGGCAGAAATACGCCCAGGGCCAAACGGCTGCTGGAAAGACCAATATTCCGTCCGATGTCGGTGAAAATAGGAGGGACAGAACGGAAGCCTGCCGTTATGTTCAAAAGTATAGGCCAAAGCACGGCATGTATAATAACAAAAATCATGGATGCTTCCCCAATGCCGAACCAGAGGATTGCCAACGGCAGGAGCGCAATGCTGGGGATGGGATTCACCAACGCTGTGATGGAATCAATAATGTCCCGCGCAGTTTGGTTCAGGCTCGAAAGTACCGTCAAAATTGCCGCTATAAATATGGAAACACCAATCCCAAGCAAAACCAGATATAAAGTATAGCCTGTTTTTATAAACATTTCACCATTTATTATCTCTTTGACGAGAGAATTAGCAATGTTATGAAGAGGTGGAAAGATAACCGGAGAAAATATTTTTGCCCGGACGACTATCTCCCAAGTGACCAGAAGGATCAACAGAAATAAAATGGTTTTAGTATATTTATTTTTTATCAACCATTTCATTTTCGTTTTTGTGCTTCCTCAAGAATCCCTGGTTCTCCAGACCGTTTACCAATGGTAGCTAAGGCGGGCTCCCAAAGGATATCCTCCAATGCGGGTTTTTTGGAGATCATACCTTCTTTAAGCATGAAGTCATTATAAAATTCAAGTCCATAAATAGTTGTAGTAAAATTTAAATAGTCTTCCAGATTTTCCAGTACTTCTTTCTCAGTCATTTTTTCTGTTTCAGCAATAATAGAAAATACCGCCGGATCATGCTGTTGAATAAGGATTATTGCCTCACTAAAAGCTGCCAAGATACCTGCCATTGCTATGGGGTTTGTGTCGTGAAGTTTTTTTGTCGCAACTAAAACAGCACCAGTCACATCTCCGCCCACGATATCATGGGTATTCAGAATAGTCGCAAACCCAGATTTTTCCTCCTGTTTACCATAAACAGACGATGTAAAATGGGCGGAAATGCTACCACTCATCAACGCCATGACAGCATCGGGATGGGGCATAGATACTACATTATTATCCAGAGCGTGGGCATTACCCAGTTCCTTTTCACAAGCCATTAAAAAAAGAAGGCCATGACTATTTGTTAGCCCAGGCACAGCTATCTTATCAGTAGGAGTAAAATCAGCAAGACTTTTAATATAATCACGACTATGTAACTCCGAAAGCCCTGTAATGGGGAACCCTGCAAGAATACCAATTTCAATGCCCTTATCCCAGGCAATGAGCACCTGTGGTATGCCTATAGCACCAATATCAAGCCGGTTTGATGCAAGGGCCTCTGATATAGCTGCGGCATTACCTAGAACAATTTTTTCGACTACCATACCAGGGAGATACTTTTCCAAAAGACCTTTCCGCTCCATAACATAAATAGGTGCATACCCTATGCCATATTGTACTGCAATCCGCAACTTACTGGTAATAACACTCTTCGTATTACGCACACCGTCACTGCATCCGGTCAGGGTTAACCCAATAATTAAACCCAAAACAATAAGTTTTGATTGGAGTTTAATATTTTTCATGCTACACCGTCTTCTCAATGTTGCATGATGAATTCAGGGAAGCTAAACTATTTCCTAGTATTCCTATCTGGGGGGGGGGGGGGGGGGGGGGGGCAACACGCTTCTGGGCCACCTCAAGAATCCCTGGTTCCCCGGAACGTTTACCGATGGCCGCTAAGGCGGGCTCCCAAAGGATGTCTTCCAATGTGGGTTTTTTGGATATATAATTTTCCTTGAACATATAGTCAGTAAACACATCCAAACCGTAAACAACGGTTGTAAAATTCATACCATCCCAATCTAAATACTGCCGAACTTCTTCGACTGTAATCTTTTCTGTCTCCGCGATAATGGATAGAACATCAGAATGGCGTTGATTAATAGAGGATATCGATTCACTTAATGCAGCCAGAAAACCAGCCATAATAGCTGGGTTTTCATCATGGAGAGTCTTGGATGCAACAATAACACTCGCAGAGTAATCACCACCAAAAGCTTCTGGTCCTGTTAAGATCGTTTTGAATCCAAGGTTTTTCTCCTGTGCAAGATATGGTAATGGCACAAAATGAGCGGAAATTCCACCACCTTTAATAAGGGCCGTTGTAGCATCAGGATTGGCCATAACCACCAGGTTGTTATCCAATGCATGGGGATCGCCCAATTCTCTTTCGCTAGCTATGGAAAGCATAATCTGATAGTTAGCTCCAAGCCCATTCACGGCTATCTTGTCGGAGGAGGTAAAATCTGCGAGACTTTTAATACGCGAGTCTCTTACTATCAATTCTGATGGGGAGCTGACGTTCCCTGAAAGTATACCAATATTAAGTCCCTTATCCCAAGCGATAGCTGTTTGTGGTATACCCATAACACTTATATCGAGTCGATTAGCAGCGAATGCTTCACTCATGGCACTGGGACTACCTAGTTCAATCCAATCTATACGTATACCTGGTAGATACTTTTCTAAGAGCCCCTTCCTTTCCATAACATAAATTGAAGCGTAATTAAGAGCAACTCCACGAGCGATACGCAGTGTCCCGGATGTCACAGCCGATGTAATGCGTGAACCACCACAACCACCTAGGGCAAAAAAAACTATTAATATCAAAAATACTCCGAATTTTCTTTTCACGTCTTCCTCCTTAAAATAGACTATTATTTCAACTTGCTCACATCAAAGGGTTCTATAAGTATATTTTTACCATATTTATCAAGAACCTTAATTGTACCCTGAATATCGTGAATTGCTTTTTGCATTTCTTTTATCGTATCCGCAGCTAAATAAAAACGTGAAACAATCGAATGTATACCACTTCTTTTAGGAATACAATCGCCTATATCATATTGCTTGTCACTGTCGATCACAAAGGGATATTTTTTAGCTTCTTCATACCCAATTATTTTATCTATCACTCCTCCGCTTGAAATAATATTAAATTGATAACCTATCTTTTTGAAATACGGATTTTCCAACTTAATATCATCTCCCATTTCTCCGGTTAATGCGTAGTTGACCATCATTTCCAAATGACTAATACCATTAAATGATTTTGTAAATTTATAGGAAGCGCCTCCTGAAAAACGATAAGCAGGATCAACAAAATAAAATCCACTATCATTTACCATTATTTGAAACCAAAAAAAACCATTTTTCACACCTAATTCTTTAAACATTTCGGAGACGTTAGTATGGCATTCACGAATATATCTATCAATATATTTTGATGGACAGAAAAGGAGATAAGGAATTGGTGGTTCTCCATTTTTTGGAATATCAAGATAAAAATCTGTAACACTGGAAATTTTATAAATTCCATCCGCAATTGAATAACGAACGGCTATCTGATCACCCTTAATAAATTGTTCAATAACAACATTTCCTTTTTTTTGTGAATTACTCAATGCAAATTCACTAGCAATTTTTAATTCTTCATAGTTATTGCAAATAGAAATCCCTCTGGCACTGTGACTATCTTCTGGTTTAACAATTACTGGGTATGCAATTTTGTCACAATTCTCAGGGTAATAATCGGAGTAATCTTCGGCCACAGGAACGTTATATTTTCTACATGTTTTTTTAAACAAGGACTTATCCGTTGTAATCTCCAACTGTTCTCGTGTTGCATAAAATGGAAGCCCCAAGCGTTCACATATTTCCATCGCTCTATATATGTTAAAATCAGGTACTCCAGCGAATACACCATCAATATGATTCTCTTTTGCCAATTGGACCAGCGTATCAACTTCTGCGGTGCTAATATTCCAATATTCATCGGCAATTTGTTTTGCCAGAGATTTATCTATGGGCAGATAGTCTGTTACTATTGTATAAACCCCCTTGCTTCTAGCATAAGCAACAATGTCATATGAAGTGATATGTTTATCGCCTAATACCAAAAGTTTCTTCCCTTGCAATTTATTTTCCATAAAAAAATGCCTTTATATTATTCAAAATTGTTTCCCTATCCATTTCTTCCATCCCATAATACATCGGCAACCGTAACAACCGTTCACTTTCCTTCGTTGTCCATCGATCAATGCCCTGAAAACGCCCAAACTGCTTACCCGCCGGAGAAGTATGCAACGGAATATAATGAAAAACCGATAAAATACTGGCCGCATTCAAATAATCTATTAGTTTATTTCTTTCCTCTATATCCTTCACCTTGATATAAAATATATGGGTATTATGTTCACACTCTTGCGGGATATGAGGCAAATCTATATGTCCTTTTTCCGCTAATGGTTTTAAACCTTCATAATACCGATTCCAGGTCTTTAATCGGTCAGCATTAATTTTATCAATACTCTGCAATTGAGCATAAAGATAGGCCGCGTTTAACTCACTGGGTAAATAGGAAGAACCGATATCCAGCCAAGTGTATTTATCAACCTGACCTCTCCAGAATTTACTCCGGTTGGTGCCCTTCTCCCGGAGAATTTCCGCACGTTCAACCAACTCTTCGTCCTGGATTAAAAGGGCGCCCCCTTCACCACAGGATACATTTTTTGTTTCATGAAACGAATAGCATCCCATATTCCCAACAGTTCCAAGGGACCTGCTCTTATATTTTGCCCCTATTCCCTGGGCTGCGTCTTCAATGACGAAGAGCTTATATGTATGGGCAATCGCAAGGATAGTATCCATTTCGCAGGCAACCCCCGCATAATGGACAACCACTATAGCCTTGGTCCTTTTGGTTACAGCGTCCTCTATCAGGTTTTCATCAATGTTCATGGTATCCGGACGGATATCAACGAAAACAATTTTTGCTCCCCGTAATACAAAGGCATTTGCAGTAGAAACAAAAGTATAGGACGGCATGATTACTTCATCGCCCGGTTTAATATCCACAAGAATGGCAGCCATCTCAAGAGCGTGGGTGCAGGAAGTAGTCAACAATGCGCGACTGGTATCGGTATTTTCTTCAAACCACTGGTGACAATTTTTAGTAAAAGGACCGTCACCGCATAACTTGCGGCTTTCAAGAACTTGCCGGATATATTCTAGCTCTGTTCCAAGACACGGAGGCCTGTTAAAGGGTATCATTGCGATCCTTCAAATCTTATATAACTTGAATTAGCCTTTTCTTGATAAATTTGGCGGGACAACCACCAACTACAGTCCAGGGAGGAACATCTTTAGTTACAACAGACCCTGCCGCAATAATGCTTCCCTCCCCAATTGTTACTCCCTGTAAAATAATACTTCTTCCACCAATCCAAACATTATCTTTCACTGTTATGTTTCCCATAGTATTTGGCAAATTTAAATAACGAATATCATGCCCTGCGGCAAAAAAAGTAACCTGTGGGCCAATAGCGATATGATTTTCAAGTTTTATACTATTATTTTTATCTCTCAGGGAACAAAAAAATCTACAGCCATGATTAATGCTAACATGGTTTCCTATAAATATCCTTTTTGTTCCCCGAAAATCAACAGTATAATCAATTAAACAATTTTTACCTAAAGAGCCTAATAACACTTTAAAAGACAAATATCTAAAAAATGGAGGCAATATTTGTAAAACAACATATTTAATTGTATGAAAATAAGAATAATAAATAAATTTAGCAGAAGTCCGTATTGGGGAGGGGGGCAAACAAGTTATCATACAATGTATTCCGGATCCTTTTTTACAATCTTCATTCTTATGTAAAAACTTACTTGACCTTCGCCATCGCCCTGAACTGCGGACTATTCTCCAGCAACTCCCCGTAGTTCCCCTGCGCTATAATCCGCCCTTTCTCCATCAGATAAATCACATCGCATCCCTGCACCGTGGTAAGCCGGTGGGCTATCAGTAGTATCGTCTTGGTATGGGTCAGGTTACGTATAGCCTCCATGACCGCGTCCTCAGTCAGCGAGTCCAGGGCGCTGGTAGCCTCGTCCATCACCAGGATATTCGGGTCATGGTACAAAGCCCGGGCTATCCCCACCCGCTGCCGCTGTCCCCCGGACAGCCTAATACCACGCTCCCCCACCACCGTGTCATAACCCTCGGGCAGCTCCGTGGTTATAAACTCATGCAGATTCGCCGCACGGGCAGCCCGTTCAATCGATGCACTCTCCCGCATATCCTGCGGCAGACCAAAGGCAATATTCGCCGCTACCGTATCGTCGCTTAAGAATATCTGCTGGGGCACATATCCAAAATTCCGCTGCCAAGCGGCGACCCGCTTCCGGGTGTCCTCATCCGTTAAAGACGTTACCGGCGTTTCATCAGCAAGAATCGCCCCGCCGGTGGGCTTTAAAAGCCCCATGATAACGTCCACCAGGGTGGTCTTACCACAGCCCGTGGCGCCCACAAAGGCAACCGAACTGTTCCGGTTAATACTCAGATTAAGCTGCTTTAACACCGGCTCCCGGGATGTGGGATAGGAATATTCAAGCTGCTGTAAAACTATCCCACGGGCAAAGGGCAGCACCTCAGGCGCTGCCTTCATCGCCTTCTTGTCCGGCATCTGCGGCGGCTGCGGCAGGGTCGTCATATCCTGGAATAGGGCGTCCACCGTAAAACTGTGGTAACGCATCTGCACCGCATCGTGAAATATTTCCCGCAAATTCGGCATCATCCGCATGATGGCATAGGCATAGACCGTTATAAGCGGCAATACTTCCGCAACGGTGCCATGTACTATCAGGAGTATAATAACCAGCGCAATCGCAAACCCCGTTGCCAGCGACTGTATAGCCTGACTCGGAATGGTAGACAATATCTGATTCGCCGCCTGGGTCGACGCATACCGCTTTGCAGCAACACTGTACGCATAGGAGAAGAAGGGTTCCTTCCCCAGGATCTTCACATCCTTAATGCCCCCAAAGGCTTCGTTGGCGGTTTTAAACCGCAGCCGGTTTGCCTCCCGCACTTCCTTGCCGTGCCGGGAAAGCCGCTTCCGTATCACCCCGTAAAGCAACGCGTAGGCCAAGCCGAATATACCAAAACTGGCGACCGCCACCACCGGGTTAATGACCACCAGGAGAATAAAAATGGCAAGAGATAAAGCCCCGTGGATAAAAATATTGATGATGGGCCGCATAACCCCGTTGATAACCGAGTCTACCTCGGCCAGGAGGTTTTTTGACAGCTCGCCGCTGTTATGGTGCAGAAAAAACTGATAGGGCTGGTACAGATACTGCCGGAACAGCCGCACCCCCAGGGTATACCGCCGGTTCGCCACAAACCGGGACATCCCGTACAAAACGATCATCCTGAAAGCCGTGGAGACCAATATTACGGTAAAAACAGCGATACCCAGGAATATAACAAAGGCCCGGTCGCTTTGGAAATTCCAAAGCTGATAAAAAAACGCCAGCACGGGCTGGCGGTGGATGACGGTCTGATCGGCGATCACCGCCATAAACGGCCCTAAGGAGCCGACACCCGCAATCTCCAGTACTGAAACGCTCAGGATGGCAAAGGTTATGGGAACAAGCCGCCGCCGCTCCTGCTTGGTAAACAGGGCGAGTAACTTTACTATCGGCTTTGCCATCCTGTTACTTTCCGCCTACTGCCCGTCCGGATTAATTCCGCCGTTGATCAAATTGGTCAAGAATATTGTCCCGCAACAACGACAAAAGATATTCCCACCAGAGGGACCCGGTAAAATCGTCTTTAAACGCAGTGGGGGCAAGGAAGCGGCGCATTTCCGCTAAAAAATCTCTTTGCCCGGTTTCAAGTTTTTCAACCCGCTGCCGGTATTTTGAGAGAAACAATGCCGGATCGATTTTTCGATCGGCAAGCTTTTTTTCCAGTAAATCATGGGACCATGCAATAGTACGGCTTGTCAGCCAAAAAATATCCCATAAATCGCGGTTCTTTACCCTATTGGGCCGTAGGGCAAGGGCAATTATTTTATCGGTCAGTATTTCCGGAAGACTTTCTGCATACAGAATCATCCCCGATGTTCCCAGTTCTATGCCGTAATAATTCTTTAATAGCGCCGGTTTACGATCATAACTTGGAAGTATACAGATATCAATATTGATTCGTTGTGCCGGAAAATCCGGGCGCTCGGGGCGGGTAAGTATCTTTATCTTCCAGGTATCGGTATTTCCCTGCTCCTTTGTAGGCTCGGAAACTGACACCGGCAATTCATATTTTTTTTGTAACCCGTCCTTTAATACCTGCCCAAGGCTGGTTAAGTCCTCTTTTTTAAAGTTAAATCCGCCGGTAAAATCAAGATCTTCGCTCAACCGTTCGGAGCCGTAACAATTCCGAAGGCAGGTTCCGCCGATAAAGGTCAGGTCCCGAAGGTAGCCGGCTTTATTCATCTCCCGTAATATATCGTGATGCAGTATTTCTTTTTCCACAACCGGACGAAGGGTAGCATAGGTTCCATCCGCTTCCAACGCAATTTCAACGGTCCGATCAAATAAATTCACGGACCGCATCCCGATTAATCAGTTCCATGGATCGTTTTGCCGCCCGCATATCCTGTAACGCAAGCTGCGCCGACGCCCGCCATAATCTATACCTCCGGTCATAGATAAGCAGGGCGCTTATATCATCAAAATGTTTTTTTGTGTGAACAAATTCTATGGAACCCCATTTGCCGCAGGCAATAATGCCGGAACGTCCGCCGGTTACCAGACTTATCCACCCTAAGGGTATTTGGGATATCATCCCTTCTTCGCTAAGGGCGCTTTCCAGGCTTAGATAACAAAAGCTCTCTTCCCGCAGCCGCGAAGCGGTATGATACAGCTCGCAGCCCTTTGGGTATCCTGCCTTTGGATACAGGTACATCCCCCGGCAAATCCGTATCAGCACACCCGATTTCGCCGCTCTTCCCAGCAACACCCGCAGAGCCGGGGCGGTCATTTCAGGAAAAATCTGATAAAAATCACTGGCAGAAAAAAGATAATGCTCCGCACTTGCCAGAGATTCCAAGGTACTTTTTAATCGTTGTATGGACTGCATAATTGGTTGACAAAACATAACATATTGTGTTATGTTTTGTCAACCAATTCTACCGCGTCCCATAGTTCTGCTTAATCCAGTTCTGGTACTCCCCGCTCCTGATACCCTCTACCCACGCGGTATTCCCCAGGTACCAGTCCACGGTTCGTTCCAGCCCTTCGGCAAAACTCACCCCCTGCTTCCAGCCCAGCTCCCGCTTCAGCTTGCCACAGTCTATCGCGTACCGCCGGTCATGTCCCGGCCGGTCTGTTACATACGTGATGGTACCCCGTACCTTCGCCGGGTCCAGCTTCGCTTTTTCCGACACGATGTCTATCAGCGACTGTAGGAGCGTGATGTTCTCCCACTCATTCTCCCCGCCTATGTTCCACTTCTCCCCAACCCCGCTCTTCTGCATGATGGACCACACCGCATTGTTGTGGTCCTCCACATACACCCAGTCCCGGATGTTCTTCCCGTCCCCGTACACCGGCAGGGGCTTCCCCTCCAGCATGTTCAATATCATCAGGGGGATAAGCTTCTCCGGAAACTGGTAGGGACCGTAGTTGTTCGAACAGTTGGACAGGGTTACCGGCAGCCCGTAGGTGTGGGCATAGGCCATGGCCAAGTGGTCACTCGACGCCTTGCTCGCCGAATAGGGGGAGCGGGGGTCGTAGGGGGTCGTCTCGATAAAATACCCCGTTTCCCCCAGGGACCCGTACACTTCGTCCGTACTGATATGATGAAACAGTACATCCTGCCGCAGGGCGCCATCGGCGGTTTTCCAGGCGGCGCGCGCAGCATCCAGCAGGGTGAAGGTTCCCATCACATTGGTTTTCACAAAGGTCTCGGGGCCCAGGATGGAACGGTCTACATGGCTTTCCGCGGCAAAATGCACCACCGTATCAATTTCGTATTTCACAAACAGCGATGCTACCAAAGCACGGTCACCGATATCACCGTGTTCAAAAAGATATCTACTGCCACCGAACTGCCGTTCAATGTCTGCAAGGCTTGCGGCGTTTCCCGCATAGGTTAAGGCGTCCAGGTTGATA